>NZ_PNCZ01000004.1:0-199274 GCF_005887425.1 Pseudoalteromonas sp. S2721 | reverse complement strand
GAAGGTAAATGTGGCGCAGACAAAAAGAAAGCTAAAGAAGGTAAGTGTGGCGAAGGTAAATGTGGTTCTAATCACTAAGCGCTCATTTAGCTTTTAAAAGGGCCGTAAAGGCCCTTTTTAGTAGGAGGTAGTATGTTAAATGAATCAGTAGCTGATTTTGGGCTGATTGGCTTAGGTTTGCGCCGAGAAATGCTTGATGAAATGCTCATTGATGTTCCTAAACCTATTGAGTTTTTAGAAGTTGCACCTGAAAACTGGCTAAAGCTTGGGGGGCGTTTTGGTAAACAATTTAAACAGCTTACCGAACAACATGCCTTTGTTTGCCATGGTTTATCGTTATCGATTGGCTCACCAGCAGCGCTTGATATTGAATTTGTGCAATCGCTTAAAACCTTTTTTAAAGAGCATAATATTCGTTTATTCAGCGAGCACTTAAGTTACTGCTCGGGCGAAGGACATATGTACGATTTAATGCCTATACCATTTACTGAAGATGCTATTAAACATGTTGCTTCTCGTATTAGGCAAGTACAAGATATTTTAGAACAGCCAATTGCTATTGAAAACGTGTCTTACTATGGCGCCCCTGGGCAACAAATGACAGAACTTGAATTTACTAATGCTGTTTTAGAAGAAGCTGATTGTAAACTGCTGCTCGACGTGAATAATATTTACGTTAATTCGATTAATCATGGTTATAACGCTGAGCAATTCCTAGCTGAATTACCAACAAAACGGATTGCCTATGGGCATGTTGCGGGCCATTACACTGAGGCTGAAGATCTACTGGTTGATACCCATGGTGCGCCAGTTATCGATCCTGTTTGGCAATTGCTTGAAAAAGCTTATGAAGTTCATGGCGTATTTCCCACCTTATTAGAGCGTGATTTTAATATTCCGCCGATGAGTGAGTTGTTAACCGAGCTAAAAACCATTGAAGCACTGCAGCAAACAGCGAGCAAGCAAAACCAAGCAAGGGTGAAACACAGTGCCTGAACATTTTACTCAAGTACAGCAAGCGTTTATGGCGCATATCCGCGACCCCCAGCAACATGCTAAGCCTAGCGATGTTGAAGAGCGCCGGATGGCGATTTACCGCGACTTATTTTTTAATAATGTGGATGGCTTTGTTAGCTCTGCGTATCCAGTACTAAAAAGTTTATATTCAGAGCAAGCTTGGCATGCCCTCGTTAGACAGTTTTTTAGTCAGCATGATTGTAAATCTCCTTATTTTTTAGATATTGCAGGGGAGTTTTTGGCTTTTCTTGCTAATGACTATGAAGTGCAAAGCGATGATCCCGCGTTTATGTTAGAGCTAGCGCACTATGAATGGGTTGAGCTTGATGTATCGGTTGCTCAAGAGGTGGCAGAAGAAGTCAGTTTATCGGCTCATCAAGTGACAAGCTCTGCATTATTCTTAAGTTCACTTGCCCGTAACTTGAGTTACAGTTTTCCTGTTCATACCATCAGTGCAGATAATCAACCAAGTGAACCGGTAGGACAACCCAGTTACTTTGTGGTCTATCGTGATAGCGATGACGAAGTACAATTTTTATCGACAAATGCGATGACCGCATTACTTCTTAATATCATAGAATCTCAGCCAGGTGCCGATTTAAATGATGTATGCCAAGCAGTTGCAGAGCATGCGCCTCAATTTAGCCAAGAGCAGCTGTATCAGGGAGCGCTCAATACCTTAAGTGCAATGGCAGAACGCGGCATTGTGGTTTCTAATACCTTGGTTTAAAAATCAGCTAAAAGTCTTTATTGATGTATTTAGTTCGACTATTATGAGCGCCTTATTTTGTCGTGCTTAAATAAAGGTAGTAATTATGTCGAATGATAAAGACTTTAAAGATCCGTTCAATGCAACTTATTTCATTGCGTTTTTAGCTGTATTCGGTGGCATTGGCTGTCTAAACGCTATTCTTGGTTGGATCACTTCTTTATCTTAATCTGCGTAAGCAAATTAAAGACAATAGGCTGCATTATGCAGCCTTTTTTATAGCTGATATTTCTTGTTAAGTGATTAATTTCGAAACTTGCTACCGACTTTCTACTAAGGTGATGTTATACTCTCGAGCTTTGTTAGATAAACTTTTTGAGCAGTATAATTATGACTCAAGCAACTTCAACGCTCATCAAACAGAGCATTGCAACGATCGCTGATTACCCAAAGCCGGGCATTATGTTCCGCGACGTAACTACTTTAATGGCTAATGCTGACGCATTTAAAGCAACCATCGACAGCTTTATTGCAGCATATAAAGACCAAGGTTTTACAAAAATCATCGGTACTGAATCTCGTGGTTTTATCTTCGGTGCACCACTTTCTTACGCACTAGGTATTCCATTCATTCCAGTTCGTAAACCAGGCAAACTTCCTCGCGAAGTGATTTCACAAAGCTACCAATTAGAGTATGGTGAAGATATTCTTGAGCTTCATACAGACGCAATTGTCCCTGGTGATAAAGTGTTACTGGTAGATGATTTACTAGCGACAGGTGGCACAATCGAAGCAACTGCAAAATTAGTTGCTAAACTAGGCGGAAACGCAACTGATGCCGCATTTGTTGTTTCTTTACCTGAGCTGGGTGGTGAGCAACGAGTTGCTGATATGGGCATCAAAATCTTAAAGTTGGTTGAATTCGAAGGCGAATAATTAATGAGTTATCAGGTTCTAGCAAGGAAATGGCGACCACAAACCTTTCACGAGTTAGTGGGGCAGTCTCATGTTAAACAGGCATTGGTTAATGCATTAACACAAAATAGACTCCATCATGCTTATCTCTTTACTGGAACCCGTGGGGTGGGTAAAACAACCATCGCACGTATATTCGCTAAAAGCCTCAACTGCGATAAGGGTATCTCTGCTGAGCCATGCGGCCAATGTTCAAGTTGTACTGACATTGAAGCAGGCCGTTATATCGATTTATTAGAAATCGATGCGGCATCACGTACCAAAGTAGAAGATACCCGCGAAATCCTTGATAACGTTCAATACGCACCAACACGTGGTCGTTACAAGGTATACCTAATCGATGAAGTTCACATGCTGTCAAAGCACAGTTTCAATGCATTACTTAAAACATTGGAAGAGCCGCCAGAGCATGTGAAGTTTTTATTAGCGACAACCGATCCGCAAAAACTGCCAGTGACGATTTTATCGCGTTGCTTACAGTTTAATTTAAATGCTTTGTCGCAATCAGAAATTCATGATCAGCTTGCCCATGTTCTTAATCAAGAACAGCTAAGTTTTGATGATAAATCATTGTCTATTTTAGCTAAGGCTGCCGATGGTAGTATGCGTGATGCATTGAGTCTTACAGACCAAGCAATTGCGCAAACCAATGGCAATATTAATCATCAGGCTGTGCAAACTATGCTTGGCTTGATGGATACTCAATATAGCCAAACCATGTTAGCAGCGTTATTGTGCCAAGATGGCGATGCATTACTTCAAGAAGTAAAAGCGGTCGTTAGCCGAAACCCTAACTTTGTAGCCTTGCTCGACGATTTAATTGCCCTGACGCATCTTATTCAGCTTGTGCAACTTGTGCCTAGTGCAGCGGCACTTGATGATACTAACCGAGATTTTATTGAACAGGTGGCACAAACCACTGATGCACAGCAGATGCAGGTTTACTACCAATTGCTACTCAATGGTAAAAAAGATTTGCAGTGGGCACCCGATGCTAAACTTGGCTTTGAAATGATCATGTTGCGACTGCTTGCATTCCAACCTACGCAATTTGCACAAAGCCAAACACCAACGAATACCCAGCAACAGGTTAAGCCAAGTGGTGCCGGTGCATTGCGTGATATTTTGAAAAAATCTACGGCGCAACGTGAACAAGCAGCTTCAGAGCAAGCACCAGTTGCACATAGCTCTGCACAGACAACTGCTGTTCCTTCAGAGCCTCAGCCAACACAAGCTGAGCCTATTCAAGCAGCCAAGGCAGAAACGGCACATAGCCATGAGCCTGCCCAGCAAGTTGAAGCAACAGCAGTAGAGCAGCTTGATGTTGGTCAACAGCCTCAGCAATCAGTTGAAACTGCAATGGCCGCTGAAGTTCAACCTGCGCCACAACAGCAAGAGCCAAGCCACTCAGAGCAAGTGCCTGCAGCTGAGTACTCATCACCAGAGTATTCTTCGCAAGATTACATGGACGATAATGATGCGCAAATGGACTCATCACTTGCAGCGCAATACGATGATGTGATGAATAGCGCCTATGATCAGGGCTTTACTGCCAATGAAGCATCTGCGCCTCAGCAACAGCAAACAGCACCAGCACAATTACAACAGCAGCAAAGTCAGGCGCAATCGGCTATCGCACGTATTTTACAAGATCGCAATATTTCAGGTGCTGGGCGTTTAAGTGCTGCAGCAACGCAAACTCATGCTAAAGCAGAACCACAGCCTGAAGCTAAGCCCAAAGCAAAGCCGCCAGTGCAACAAAGCACAGCCGCGACCAACATTCAGCCTCAGCAGCAAGCAATGGCTGCTGAAGTAAAAAAGCCCATCCCCCAGCAAACGGGGGAGAGCAGTAGTAAAGTAAAAAAAGTCGACTTTCGAGAAAAGCATCAAACAATCACCGAAAACTTAGCGCCAGAGTTACTTGAGCAGATCAATCCACAAAAAGCGCCAGAGCCAGTAGTTGAAGAAGCCAGTATTCCGATACCTGATGATTTTGAAAGCCCGATCAGCAGTATTAAATTTGCACACGAACAAGACGAATGGGCGTATTTAATTAAACGCATGGGACTGGGTGGTCGCATGCGCCAATTTGCGCTGCATTCAATCTTTACCAAGCAGAATAATCAGCTGCACATTGAAGTTGATTCATCACAGCGCCATTTAGATAGCGCTGTGCTTAGACAAAAGCTCAATGCTGCATTAAGTGAAATTTACGGCCATAATGTAGAGCTTAGTATCGAGTTTGCTGATGGCGTAATTGATTCACCGTATTTGATTCAACAAAAAATTGATGCGGGACGTCATCAACAAGCGATTGATGTAATAAATAGTGATGAAAATATAGTGCAATTTCAGCAGTTGTTTAGCGCTATAATCGATGAAAACAGTATTCAGGCATTGTAATTAGTTACAATAGCCCTTATCTTCATGCCAATTAAAGTAGTTTAGAAAGAGAGACAGTTATGTTTAAAGGTGGAATGGGTAACATGATGAAGCAAGCGCAGCAAATGCAAGAGCGCATGCAAAAAGCCCAAGAAGAAATCGCAAACCTTGAAGTTGTAGGTGAAGCAGGTGCAGGCCTAGTTAAAGTAACTATGCTTGGTAACCACAATGTTCGTCGTGTTGAATTAGATGACAGCCTAATGGAAGACGACAAAGACATGATCGAAGATTTATTAGCGGCAGCGTGTAACGATGCTGTACGTCGTGTTGCTGAAGAAACACAAGAGCGCATGAGCAAAGTAACTGGCGGTATGCAATTACCACCAGGTATGAAAATGCCATTCTAAGTGATTTTGTATGCAACTATCTCCTAGTTTAACACAGCTAATTGAAGCGCTACGATGCCAGCCGGGCATAGGCCCTAAGTCGGCACAGCGCATTGCTTTCCATTTGCTTGAGCGTGACCGTCAAGGTGGTAAACAGCTTGGCCATGCATTAACCAAAGCAATGGATGAAGTAGGGCATTGTCAATCTTGTCGTACTTTTACAGAGCAAGCGGTATGCGATATTTGTTCAAGTGTTAAACGCCAAGATAGTGGTTTATTGTGTGTGGTCGAATCACCAACCGATGTACTCGCGATTGAGCAAACAGGTCAATACCAAGGTCTTTACTTTGTTTTAATGGGTCACTTGTCGCCAATTGATGGCATAGGGCCAAAAGAAATTGGCCTTGATATTCTTGAAAGCAAGTTGCAACAAGGTGGCATTAATGAGGTGATCCTCGCAACCAATCCAAGTGTTGAAGGTGAAACCACAGCCCACTACATTGCTGAGCTTTGTCATAAGTATCAGGTAGGTGCATCTCGTATTGCTCACGGTGTCCCTGTTGGTGGAGAGCTCGACTTACTCGATGGTATGACATTGATGCATGCATTTAGCGGACGACGCGCCGTAAACCAAAACTAATATCTGATATGGTATCAAAAGCCTGCTTTAAGCAGGCTTTTTTGTTTGCAGGTCGTAACTTAACTGGGTACGGTTTAATTTGTATTTTAATTGTAGTATTGTCTTATCAAATGGTTTGATAAGGATTTTAAACAATGAAAATACTGATATTACTTAGCTTCTTAATTCCATTCTCTTCAGCTGCATTTGCTACAAATACAAAATGCCATCAGGTTAATCAGAAACCTGAATTTTACAAAGAATGCCCATTAAAACTTTTGGCTACTGCTAAAAATACATTTATGGTTGAGGGTGAACATGTAAATGAAGAAAATAAATTTATCATAAAATACTTTTTCACAGTTACTACAGAGTCTAAGTCAAAAGGCGCTTGGTTAATTAGTAATAGAGAAAGTATTAAGTTAAGCAATGTTAATATTGAAGTACCACTTAAAAACTGTGTACTCAGTGAATGTAAATTTTCAGATTATATTAATTACCTAGAGGTAAATTATAGCAACTTAAAGTCATTTGAAAAATCAATAGCTAATAATATGGATAGACAAGAATTTATTAAAAAAGTTGATGGGAAGCTAGTTGAGTTAGGATCTGAGCTTACCCCTTCTGATGTGCAAACCTCGCTGGATATTTTCTTAAAAGAATCAAACAAACCAGTGTTTTTTAAGTTCCTAGACTCGCAAGGGGGTTTTACTGCCTACTTCAGGTACAATAGTGACTCTGACGGAAAAATGTATCCTTCTGAATTTATATATAAAGTTTATAGTCAAGGTGATAATACTTGGCTAGGTAACCGAAATTATGACCTTGAAGCAAGTCTTGCAATGTGGACTTTTCTAGGTCAGAAAAATTTAAGAAGAGTTAAAGAGTGTTCTCATTTGAACGTTTCTGTATTGCACTTGAATAAAGAATTACAGACCTTACCTGCTACTCAGTGCTCATATTTTTGATGCAATTGCTAATTCATAAATAGAATAAATATCAATTAGAGATCATGTTTAAGGTTGGAATCAGTGTCAAACCCTCCAATGTTAATATCTTAAATAGAATTGATAAATTTTACTCGTAACTGCCGATATGAAAGTTACTAATTAATTGGAGCAAACCGAATTTAACCTTAAATTTAAATTTTTGCCTTGAAGTTCAAAAAGCCTGCCCCATATAAAGAGTCATAGTGCAGATTAGACACTTTGTTAATTGGAGATTTACACAATGACTGCAGCACAAAAAGAAACATTAGGCTTTCAAACAGAAGTCAAACAACTATTAAACCTGATGATTCATTCTCTTTACTCTAATAAAGAGATTTTCCTACGTGAGCTTGTATCAAACGCGTCAGATGCGGCAGATAAATTACGTTTCCTTGCGCTTTCTAATGGCGATTTATACGAAAACGATGCGGAACTAAAAGTACGTATCAGTGCCGATAAAGAAGCAAACACGGTCACCATTACTGATAATGGTATTGGTATGAGCCGTGAAGATGTGATCAATTCACTAGGTACAATTGCAAAATCAGGCACCGCAGAATTTTTCCAAAACCTAACTGGTGACCAAAGCAAAGATTCACAATTGATTGGTCAATTTGGTGTTGGTTTTTACTCAGCGTTTATCGTTGCTGACAAAGTAACAGTGCGTACGCGTAAAGCAGGTGAAAGCCAAGGTATTGAATGGCAATCTGCAGGCGAAGGTGAGTACACATTACAAGAGATTGATAAACCATCACGTGGTACTGAAATCATTCTTCACCTTCGTGAAGACGAAACAGAATTTGCTGATGAGTTCCGTTTACGTAGCATCGTAACTAAATATTCAGACCATATTTCTATTCCAGTTGAGATGTATAAAGCAGAGGTACCTGAATCTGAAGGTCCTGACGGCGAGAAAATTCCAGCACAGCCAGGCGAGTGGGAAGGTATTAACCGCGCGACAGCACTATGGACCCGTGACAAGTCAGAAGTAACAGACGAAGAGTACAAAGAGTTTTATAAGCATATCGGTCACGATTGGGAAGAGCCACTAAGCTGGGCACATAACAAGGTTGAAGGTAAAACAGAATACACCAGCCTGTTATACATCCCGAAAAAAGCACCTTTCGATTTATGGAACCGTGAGCGTCAATCAGGTTTAAAACTGTATGTACAACGCGTTTTCATCATGGATGACGCTGAGCAGTTCATGCCAAGCTACTTACGTTTTGTGAAAGGTTTACTTGATTCAAACGACTTACCACTAAACGTGTCGCGTGAAATCTTACAAGACAACAAAGTAACACAAGCAATCCGTAAAGGGTGTACGTCGCGCGTACTTAAGATGCTTGAGCGTATGGCGAAAAACCGCGAAGAAGATTACCAAACGTTCTGGAACGAGTTTGGTCAGGTGTTAAAAGAAGGCCCAGCTGAAGATGCGGCTAACAAAGAAGCCATTGCTAAGCTACTGCGTTTTGCTTCTACACACACTGATGAAAGCACACAAAATGTATCGCTTGAGCAATATATTGAGCGTATGAAGCCAGAGCAAGACAAGATCTACTATGTAGTTGCTGACTCATTCGCTGCAGCGAAGAACTCACCACACTTAGAGATCTTCCGTAAGAAGGGCATCGAAGTATTGCTATTAAGCGACCGTGTTGATGAGTGGATGATGAGCTACTTAACAGAGTTCAACGAAAAATCATTCCAGTCAATTACTCGTGGTGACTTAGATTTAGGCAACATGGATGACGAAGAAACTAAAAAAGCGCAAGAAGAGTCAGAAAAAGAAGTTGCAGGCCTAGTTGAGCGCATTAAAACTGCACTAGGTGATAACGTTAAAGACGTACGCTTTACGCACCGTCTAACTGACTCTCCTGCATGTGTTGTTGCAGATGAGCACGATATGAGCTCGCAAATGCAAAAGTTAATGGAATCAGTTGGTCAAACAGTGCCTGAGCAAAAGCCAATTTTTGAGCTTAACCCAGAGCATCAGCTTGTTAAACACTTAAATGTTGAACAAGATGAAGACAAGTTTGCCCAGTGGTCACAAGTGCTTCTAGATCAAGCATTACTGGCTGAGCGCGGTACGTTAAAAGACCCTGCAGGCTTTGTAACTCGTTTGAACAAACTTATGCTAGATTTAAGCAAATAAGCGTTTTAGCGCAATGAGTTGAAAAAGGGAGCAAGGCTCCCTTTTTTATTGCCGCTAATATAGGCAATTGGTATAAGTTACTTGAGGTATAGCCTTAGTTGTGGAAGAATTCAGGCTCTAAAAACAAAACTCCACTGATCGACCATTTTTAAGATTAGTATCACACAGAGGACAATGATATGCGCATTATTCTTTTGGGCGCGCCGGGTGCAGGTAAAGGTACTCAAGCTCAGTTTTTGATGGACAAATACGGTATTCCACAAATTTCTACGGGCGATATGCTGCGTGCAGCAATCAAAGAAGGTACACCACTTGGTCTTGAAGCTAAAAAAGTAATGGATGCAGGTCAATTAGTATCTGACGAAATTATTATCGGTCTAGTTAAAGAGCGCATTGCTAAGCCAGATTGCGAAAAAGGTTTCTTACTAGACGGTTTCCCTCGTACTATTCCTCAAGCAGATGCAATGAAAGAGAATGGCGTGGTGGTTGATCACGTTATCGAATTTGACGTTGCTGACGAAATCATCGTTGAGCGTATGGGCGGCCGTCGCGTACACCCTGGCTCTGGTCGTGTTTATCACGTTGTTTATAATCCACCTAAAGTTGATGGCAAAGATGACATCACAGGTGAAGACCTAATCATTCGTGATGACGACACTGAAGAGACAGTACGTAAGCGTTTAGGTATTTACCACGACCAAACTAAACCATTAGTTGATTACTACCAAGCAGAAGCAAAAGCGGGTAACACTCAGTACCACAAGTTAGACGGTACTCAAGCTGTTGAAGCTGTTAGCCAACAACTTGGTGAGCTTTTAGGTTAATAGCCTAATTGCTGATATGAAAAAACCGCCTTGGGCGGTTTTTTTGTGTTTGTATCACTGCAAGTTAAAATTGCGCTTTTACAGTTTCTTTAATGCCGCAATAGCACTGTCGTAATCAGGCTCTTTTGAAAGGTTATCGACAAGCTGCTTGTAAACGATGTTATGGTCTTTATCGAGCACAAATACGGCACGGGTTAACAAGCCCATATCTTTGATAATCAAACCGTAGTTCTTACCAAAGTCACGCCATACAGAGTCAGATAAGGTCACTATTTTGTCTATATTCTCGGCTTTACAAAAACGCTTCTGTGCGAACGGTAAATCTGCGCTTAAGGTCAGCATCGCCACACTTGGGTATTCTGAAGCTACTTTTTCATTGAAGTGTTTGGTTTGAATACTACATACACCTGTGTCTAAACTTGGCACAACGCTTAAAAGCACGGCTTGGCCTCGATAGTTGTCTAGTGTGACGGGGGTAAAGTTGCCATCTACTACTTTAAAATTAGGCGCTTGTTGGCCAACTTCAACACCTTGCCCTAGTAAAGTAACCGGTTTAGACTGGGCTGAAACCTTACCTGCGTCTAAACTATTTTCTGATAAATCACCTGCATAACTAAACGTGCACACAGCGCCTAATGCAAACATTAGCGGACGTAACATAATAAAATTCCTTTAAATTAACGCATTTAACTTCAGTGTATTATACTCATGAAGTGGCTCCAAGGATTAGTACAATTTAAAATTGTAAATAACCATTAGTTTGATTAACATGTGCCTGTGACCCTATTTTTTACATATAAAAATAAGAATAAAGTTACTAGTTAATGTTTTTGCTAGTTAGAAAGTGTGGATTTAGAGAGAATATATGTCAACATCGGTATTAGTTTGTGATGATTCAAAGTTAGCACGTCGACAATTAGCACGCTCTTTACCCGATGATTGGGATATAAAAATTGAGTTTGCTGAAAATGGTGTTCACTGTATTGAGCAAATCAAAAAAATTCAGCCGGAAATTTTATTTCTCGATTTAAACATGCCTGAAATGGATGGTTACGAAGTACTGCAAGCCATTCAAGAACAAGACCTTCATGTTCTCACTGTTGTTGTATCTGGAGACATCCAACCTAATGCTCATCGACGTGTGCTTGAGTTAGGCGCAATCGACTTTATTCAAAAACCTTGTTCCGCCGAGAAACTAGCGAGTATTATTGAACATCATGGTATTAAAGATAAAGCCATGCGTGAGCGCCTTGCTAATAAGCTAGGTGAGCAAGTTGATCCCGATGTGCGTGATATCTACCAAGAACTCACCAATGTCGCAATGGGGCAAGCTGGAGACTTATTAGCGCGTCTTCTTAATGTATTCGTAAAGCTTCCTATTCCTAATGTAAATGTTTTAGAAGTCAATGAACTAGATATGGCTTTGCGCTCGATTGATGCCAATGCCGCAACCTCAGGTGTATGTCAGGGTTTTATTGGCGGTGGTGTTTCTGGCGAAGCACTATTGCTGTTAAATGATTCAAGTTTTAAAGAAATCGCCTCGTTAATGAATTATGAGGGTGAGCTCAACGATAAAGTTGAATTAGAGCTATTAATGGATGTGAGTAACATATTAATAGGGGCTATTCTGACAGGACTGTCGCACCAATTAGATATGCGTTTTAGCCAAGGTCATCCTGTGGTGCTAGGACAACACTGTGATGTATCTGATTTAGTAAAGGCGAATAAATCTCGCTGGCAACGAACGCTGGCGATTGAGATCAGCTATGGCATCGAAAATCACAATATTAACTGTGATTTGATGTTGCTGTTCACCGAGGACTCATTAAAAACCCTTAAGTACAAAGTAGCTTATTTATTAGAAGACTAAACTATGCCTGCAGCCGATTTTAATATGAATGAACTCCATTGGTTAATGGATATGTTTAATACCGTTGATGTAGGCCTAGTGGTGCTCGATAGAGACTACAAAGTATGCATCTGGAATGGGTTTATGGAAAACCATTCTGGCCTATTGCCAAGCGCGGTGAAAGATAAAGACCTGTTTGATTTGTTTCCATCAATCGATGAAAAGTGGTTTCGCAGCAAATCTGAGTCTGTGTTCATTTTAAATAATCGCTCATTTACTATTTGGGAGCAGCAGCCATATATTTTCCGTTTTAAGAATTATCGCCCAATTACCGGTAAAGCGGATCATATGTATCAAAATGCCACTTTTATTCCACTGACGACGACCACAGGTGAAGTATCGCATATCTGTATCATTATCTATGATGTAACCGATGAAGCGGTGAATAAAAAAGAGCTAGAAGAAGCGAATAGCAAGCTTGAACAAATGAGCCGTACCGATGCACTTACTAAGCTTACTAACCGTGGTTATTGGGAAGAAAAGCTACGCAAAGAATACATGCGCATAGTGCGCAGTGGCGGGTGCAGCACCTTGTTAATGTTTGATATTGATCACTTTAAAAAGGTCAATGATGAACATGGCCATCGCGGCGGTGATGAGGCGCTGCGTCATATTGCAGACTTACTGCGTAAAACTCTGCGTGAAACAGACTTAGCAGGTCGCTATGGCGGTGAAGAGTTTGCGGTAACCTTGCTTGATACTGATCATGAAGGTGCACATATATTTGCTGAGCGATTAAGAACACTGATTGAGAACTCATCAATTTACTTTGATGGCAAACAAATTCAACTGACGGTCAGTATTGGCTTTGCCTGCTTCGACGAGAAGTTTGATCGCTACGAAAAGTGGGTTGAAGCCGCCGATAAAGCCTTATATCACTCAAAAGAAAACGGCCGTAACAAGGTTACAGCTTACACAGATTTATAAACAAACAAGGGGCAATTAAGCCCCTTTTTCATAGTAACTCTATTCAGTTAAGCAAATTAAACCCCAAGTGGCGGTAAAACAAGAATATCTGTTTTAAGTAGCTTCATGACTTTTTCGGCGGTATTACCAATTAAATGACCTTTAATACCTGTATTACCCACCGAACCCATAATCACTAAGTCAGCATTTAATTTAGCTGCAACACTTGGGATCACTTGCTCAACCACACCGGCTTTGATTTTAAGCTTGTCTTTTAAGTCGTGCGCTTCGATTAAGGTTCGCTGTGCTACGGGTAGCTTTTCAAAGGCGTTAATCACTTGCTCATCTGAAAATACAATGCCTAAATCACGTAAAAACGGTGATACATGTACGGTATAACAGGCATAAAACTCGCTGTCGTAGTCTTTTGCATAGGCTAAGCCTGCTTTGATAATTGCTTCGTTTAAACAGTATTTAGTCGCCTTCTCACTGCCTAAATCAAGGGCTGCCAGCACATTGGTATTGTTACGCCATTTGTTATCGGCGGCCAAATAAAGTGGCAGCGGGCTAAAGCGAATAAGCTGCCAGTCTAGCTCTGTAAATTGCGTTTCTTCGTCGATGTGGCGAGTTTTAATCACCATTTCATAATCTGACGTATCAAGCTCATTGGCTAGCCATTGTACTGGGCTTTCATGCCACAGGGTTTGCAAAGTATAGCTACCATCATCTAAATACTCGCTGATAAGTGGACCAAGTGCTGCACGTACTTTAGCAAGCTCTTTGTCTTGAATAGCCAGCGCTTCATCAGGTGGAATAGAGAATAAAATGTTATTGGTGTCTTCGTAGCTAAAAGCAACAATATCAATATGCTTCATGCCTTTGGCTTTTTGTCTTGCATGTAATATAGATGTTTTAGCATCGGCCGTTGAGTCGATGATCACCAATATCTTTTTATTCATTTTTGGTTACTCTGTTGTGTGTCGGGCATCACTGCTTGGGCATTCACCCAATAATGAAACTTCACCTGTTGCGCTTTCTTGTTCCAGTTTTACCTTAAAGCCCCATAGCCTGTAAAGGTGTTTTAGTACTTCATCTTTAGACTTGTTTAAAGGAATATTGTTATGGGGTACATAACGCAGAGTAAGTGAACGATCTCCTCTAATATCAACATTATAGACTTGAATATTTGGTTCGTGATTACTTAGGTTGTATTGTGCCGACAGGGTTTCACGAACTTGGTGATAACCCATTTCATCATGAATGGCACCGACATTGAGGGTTGGCTCTTTTTCATGATCAATAATGGTAAAGAGCTTAAAATCACGGATAATTTTTGGCGATAAAAACTGGCTAATAAAGCTCTCGTCTTTAAAGTTTTGCATTGCAAAGTGCAAGGTTTCTAACCAATCACTGCCGGCATACTCTGGAAACCACTTCTTGTCTTCTTCTGTTGGGTTTTCGCAAATACGGCGAATATCAACCATCATGTTAAAGCCAAGAGCATAGGGGTTGATGCCTGAATAATAATTGCTGTTGTAGGGCGGTTGATACACCACATTGGTGTGACTTTGTAAAAACTCGAGCATAAAGGCATCGGTGAGCTTACCTTCGTCGTACAGATGGTTCAAAATGGTGTAATGCCAAAACGTAGCCCAGCCCTCATTCATCACTTGAGTTTGTTTTTGTGGGTAAAAATATTGCGAAATTTTACGCACAATTCGAATTATTTCTCGTTGCCATGACTCTAGCAGCGGCGCATTTTTTTCGATGAAGTACAAAATGTTTTCTTGTGGCTCTTCTGGAAAACGGCGTTCTCGTTTTTTTGACTCTTGCTGCGAAGTAGGGATTGTGCGCCACAACTCGTTGACTTGAGATTGTAGGTAGTCTTCACGTTCTTGTTGGCGTTTTTGCTCTTCATAAAGAGAAATACGTTGCGGGCGCTTGTAGCGGTCTACACCATAATTCATTAATGCATGACATGAATCAATCAGGTTTTCGACCTCGGTAATACCGTATTTCTCTTCGCACTTGGCAATGTAGTTTTTGGCAAATAATAAGTAATCGATAATTGAGCTGGCATCAGTCCAGGTTTTAAATAAGTAATTGCCTTTAAAAAATGAGTTGTGACCATAACAGGCATGGGCCATTACCAAGGCTTGCATTGGCAGGGTGTTTTCTTCCATTAAATAGGCAATGCAAGGATCTGAGTTAATGACAATTTCATAAGCGAGGCCCATCTGCCCTCGCTTATAATTCTGCTCTGTTTGAATGAATTTTTTACCATACGACCAGTGGCTATAGCCAATCGGCATACCCACACTCGAATAGGCATCCATCATTTGTTCAGCAGTGATCACCTCAATTTGATTAGGGTAGGTATCGAGTTTATAAATTTTCGCTACCCGTTCAATCTCAGTTTGATACTCTGTTAGTAGATCAAATGTCCAATCAGGACCGTCGCTAATACGTTTATCGGCCATACTTTACCTCACTGGCAAGGCTATGCGGCGCCTTGCTGCTGACGATTCTTTTTAAATAATTCACGGAAAATAGGGTAAATGTCCTCAACGCCACGAATGTGTTGCATGGCAAAATTGTCGTGGGTTTGCACTATTGATTGATACTCTCGCCATAAACTTTGATGAGCACGGGCTGTAATTTCGATATAGGCGTAATAGCGCACCGCCTTTAACAGTTTATTACGTAAAATTTCGCCACAGTTTGGCGAATCATCAGCCCAGTTATCACCATCAGAGGCTTGCGCTGCGTAAATGTTCCACTCTTCAGGGTTATAACGTTCAGCGATGATTTCGTTCATCAGTTTTAATGCACTTGATACTATGGTGCCACCCGTTTCTTGAGAATAGAAAAACTCTTGCTCATCAACTTCTTTCGCTTGGGTATGATGACGAATATAGACAACCTCTATATTTTTGTAGCTACGAGTTAAAAATTGATAAAGCAGAATATAAAAGCGTTTTGCCATGTCTTTCGTGGCTTGATCCATCGAGCCAGACACATCCATTAAACAAAACATCACAGCTTTGCTTGTTGGGTGTGGTTGCTTTTCATAATTACGAAAACGTAAGTCGTAATTATCAATAAATGGCACTGCTTTTATGCGGTTTTGCAGCTCCTCAATCTGACGTTCAAGTAAAGCAATGGCTGCCTTGTCTGGCTGCTCTTCAGCTTGTAGCAGAGCGAGCTGACCTTCAAGCTCTGCAAGGTGACGTTTTTTGCCTGCAGTCATCGCCACTCTTCGAGCAAGCGAGCCTTGTAATGAGCGAACAATATCAATATTGCTTGGCATGCCGTCGTTACAAAAACCAGCGCGATGGGTTTTCATTTGCACCAGTTTATCGAGCTGGTTTTGTTGCAGGTTGGGCAGTTCAAGATCTTCGAACAGTAAATCTAAGTATTCATCTTTTGAAATAGAAAATACAAAGTCGTCTTGTCCTTCACCAGAGTCACTGGCTTCACCTTCGCCGCTACCACCCCCTTGACCGCCTCCTTGCGGGCGCTTGATTTTGTCGCCCGTAGAAAACTGGTCATTGCCTGGGTGGATCTGTTCACGGTCGCCACCACGTCCTTGATGAAAAATAGGCTCACTGATATCACGTTGCGGAATAGAGATACTCTCGCCGCTGGTGGTATCGGTTACGCTGCGCTTATTAATGGCATCAGATACCGCTTCTTTAATCTGTTTTTTATAACGCCTGATGAATCGTTGACGATTCAAGGTACTTTTGTTTTTTCCATTCAGGCGTCGGTCAATAAAATGCGCCATAACAACCCCCTTAAAACAAACGTTTTTTACTGCGATTTTCTAACGCGTAAATACCATTCAGAAAGTAAACGTACTTGTTTTTGGGTATAGCCTTTCTCAACCATACGATTGACAAAGTCTTCGTGTTTTTTCTGATCTTCTGCAGAGGTTTTCGCATTGAAGGAAATAACCGGCAGCAGATCTTCGGTATTTGAGAACATTTTCTTCTCAATAACTGTGCGAAGTTTTTCGTAGCTGGTCCAAAGCGGATTCTTGCCTTGATTGTGGGCACGCGCCCGCAGTACGAAGTTAACTATCTCATTACGGAAATCTTTAGGGTTTGAAATACCCGCAGGTTTTTCAATCTTCTCAAGCTCTGCGTTAAGCGCAGCACGGTCAAATAACTGGCCAGTATCTGGGTCGCGGTATTCTTGATCTTGGATCCAGAAATCTGCATAAGTGACGTAGCGGTCAAAGATGTTTTGCCCATATTCAGAGTAAGACTCTAAATAGGCTGTTTGTAACTCTTTCCCGATAAACTCTACATACTGAGGAATGAGGTAGCCTTTTAAGTGGCTTAAGTAACGCTCTTCAACATCGGCGGTAAATTGCTCTCGCTCAATTTGCTGTTCAAGAACATAAAATAAGTGCACTGGGTTGGCTGCCACTTCAGTGGTATCGAAGTTAAATACCCGCGATAGGATCTTAAACGCAAAGCGGGTAGAAAGCCCGGTCATGCCCTCATCAACACCCGCGTAATCGCGGTATTCTTGATACGACTTCGCTTTCGGGTCAGTATCTTTTAAGCTTTCGCCGTCATACACCCGCATTTTTGAATAAATACTTGAGTTTTCAGGCTCTTTAATACGCGAAAGAGTGGTAAATTGTGCCAGTGTTTTTAATGTGCCCGGTGCACAAGGTGCATCATGTAATTCACTGTTTTCAAGAAGTTTATTGTAAATTTTGACTTCTTCAGATACACGTAAACAATAAGGCACTTTGACGATGTAAACACGGTCTAAAAATGCTTCATTGTTTTTGTTATTCTTAAATGTTTGCCACTCAGATTCATTTGAGTGAGCTAAAATCATGCCATTAAACGGCAGGGCACTAATGCCTTCTGTACCGTTGTAATTGCCTTCTTGCGTGGCTGTAAGCAGTGGATGTAGCACCTTGATTGGCGCTTTAAACATTTCCACAAACTCCATTAAGCCTTGGTTTGCTAAGCAAAGTGCACCTGAGTAGGCGTAGGCATCAGGGTCGTTCTGCGCAAAGTGCTCAAGCTGGCGAATATCGACTTTACCCACTAACGCTGAAATGTCTTGATTGTTTTCATCGCCGGGCTCAGTTTTCGCAATCGCGACTTGATTTAAAATAGATGGGAAGCGCTTAACCACTCTAAATTGGCTAATATCACCGTTAAATTCACTTAAGCGTTTTGCAGCCCACGGTGACATCACCGTTTTTAAATAACGCGGTTTAATGCCGTATTCTTTTTCTAAAAGCTCAGCGTCTTCATTTGGGTCAAATAACGCTAAAGGGTGGTCGTTAACAGGCGAGCCTTTAATTGAGTAAATAGGTACCTGCTGCATTAAGTATTTTAGTTTTTCAGCAATGGATGATTTACCGCCACCTACTGGGCCAAGTAAATACAGTACTTGCTTACATTCTTCTAAGCCTTGCGCAGCATGTTTTAAATAAGAAACGATTTGTTCAATGGCATCTTCCATACCATAAAAATCGTGAAATGCAGGGTAGCGTGCGACTACGCGATTAGAAAACAGCCTGCTTAAGCGCGCATCGGTTGAAGTGTCGATAATCTCCGGCTCACCGATGGCCATCAATAGCCGCTCTGGTGCGCTGGCATAAGCTGATTTATCCTTCTTACAGATCTCGAGAAATTCCTCAATACTGTATTCTTCTTCTTGCGCTGCTTCGTATCGTGATTGGTAATGCTCAAAAATACTCATAGAGACCTCCGAAAACCCGCTAAAATGACGTGTAATTAGATTAAGAGAAAAGCAAAGGCTAATTAAAGCTTAGTCACGATTTTGAATTTTTGCGCAAGAAAATTAAGAATTTAATTGAAAAAAGCTCATCTTGATTACGCTTTTTGGCTGAGGGCTTGGCTGCGACTTAGAAGGGGCGTGCACTGGCAATAAAAAAGACGCCGAAGCGTCTTTTTTTGATTACTGCTAGTAACAGAAGATTAAGCGAAGTTAGCGTTCGCGAAGTCCCAGTTAACTAATGCCCAGAAACCTTTTAGGTAATCTGGACGAACGTTACGGTAATCGATGTAGTAAGCGTGTTCCCAAAGATCCACAGTTAGGATTGGAGTAACACCTTCATCAGTTAATGGCGTTGCAGCATTTGATGTGTTAACGATATCAAGAGTGCCGTCAGCTAGTTTAACTAACCAAGTCCAGCTTGAACCGAAGTTGTTTACTGCTTTGTCGTTTAACGCTTCTTTGAATGCGTCGAAAGAACCCCATTTAGCGTTGATCGCGTCAGCGATTGCGCCTGTAGGCTCGCCACCACCGTTTGGAGATAGGCTGTTCCAGTAGAACGTGTGGTTCCAGATTTGTGCAGCATTGTTAAATACGCCACCTTCTGAAGAACATACGATTTCTTCTAGAGATTTGTTTTCGAATTCTGTGCCTGGGATCAGACCGTTTAATTTCACAACGTAAGTGTTGTGGTGTTTACCGTGGTGAAACTCTAGAGTCTCTTTTGAAATATGTGGCTCTAATGCATCGATTGCGTATGGTAGTGACGGTAGTTCAAATGCCATTTTTTATCTCCATCTTCTTGGTTGATAGTCCACTCAGTTATAGGTAATAGCAAGGTAAACAGCGTACTTCCCTATACCAAGTGGTATTATAGTGTTACTATAATTGTTGAGTATTTTACTCAAGTTTTAGCAAACAGCAATGCTATTGCTAAAGACTATTTAAAATTGTGGCTACGAATGCCGATTTTAAGTTATATATCTGAGGCCACAGTGAAACTTTTTCAAGGCCAATGTAGTAAGCCAATGTCTTTTTTGAGGTTGTAAATGGAAACCATCGATAAAATTAAACAGCAAATTTCTGAAAATCCAATTCTTCTTTACATGAAAGGATCACCAAAGTTACCTAACTGTGGTTTTTCTTCACAAGCATCACAAGCACTTATGGCGTGTGGTGAGCAGTTTGCTTACGTTGACATTCTACTTAACCCAGATATCCGTGCAGAGTTACCTGCATACGCAAACTGGCCAACATTCCCACAGTTATGGGTAGAAGGCGAACTTATCGGTGGTTGTGACATTATTATCGAAATGTTTCAACGTGGTGAATTACAGCCACTAATCACTGAAACAGCTGCAAAGTACAAAGAAAAAGACGCTGATTAATTATATTTAGTGTTGAAAGAAGCCGCTGATTGCGGCTTTTTTGTATCTGTTGTATTACGCGGGCAGCAAAACATGCACGCTTAATCCACCTTGCTCGCGGTTATGCAAGCTAATTTGCCCGTGGTGCGCTTCAACTATTTCCCTGCAAAGTGCTAACCCTAGGCCACTGCCTGTTGCTTTAGTGGAGTAAAAGGGTATAAGTGCGTTAGCCATTACAGCTTCACTCATACCTTTACCTTTATCACTCACCGTGATGTGAGTGCCACTTGCTTCTTGTTGCACTGTTAAGCTGACATCTTCGGGGTTTGACCCTGACTCATAGGCATTTTTTAATAGGTTTATAAGTAACTGTTCGAGCTGAGTGTGATCAGCATCAGTTGTCACTCGCTCATCAAGTGAGACCTCGACCTGCCACTGACTTTTTAATTGCTCAATCAGCGTCGGCCAGTTAATCGTTGATAGTTGAGGGGTGGGTAACTTGGCAAATTTACCATAGCCTTGCACAAACTCATTAAGGTGTTTTATGCGCTCTCCAATGGTGGTAAATACCCGTTTTAAGCGTGGCTCGTCAACTTCTTTTGTTAAAAGTTGCGCGCTATGAAGCATAGACGACATTGGTCCAAGGGAGTTGTTAAGCTCATGGCTAATAATACGAATAACTTTTTTCCAAACCTCTACTTCTTGGCGGCTTAGTTCACGGGTCAGTTGTTTAAAAACATACAGTTGGTGAAACTGATTATTAAGTAATAATCGACCTGTTGCCATATGCCAAGTTTGTGATTCTTGATCTGCTTTGTCGAGGGTAAATAAGCCATCAACGCCTTTGTGAATGGCACGCGTTAATTGCTCGCAGCTTGAATCTAATAAATGTTCAAGCTTGGCGCCTTCAAGGGCTGATTTAGCATCGAGTAAACTGCGAGCACTGTGGTTGCTATACACAATAAAGCCTTGGTCGTTAGTCAAAAGTACAGCTTGTGGCGAGCTTTGCAGTACTTTGTCGAGCATTAGCTCACGCTGATAAATCCATTGCTTTTCTTGGCGAAGCTGTTTTGCGGTTTGGTTATAAAGCCGGCATAAATCACCTAGCTCATCACTGCCATCATAGGCTAATAATGTAGCCAGCTCACCATCTTTAAAATTAAGCAGCCCGGTTTCGAGCGAGTTCATGCCATCAATGAGCGGAGCTGATAATTGCGCGGCAAAAAATCCGCTGATCAAGGCGCAAGCACTCAGGGCTAATAGGCTGTAAAGCAAGTTTATGCCCGCAAAATAACAAACCAATATAAGCGGCAATGCAGACGCTGCAATACACAAAGTTATGATTTTATATCGAAACGAAAAACGCATTAGTATTCAATCTTAAATTTATCAAGCCTGCGATAAAGTGCTTGGCGGCTTAAGCCAAAATGGCGAGCCACTTTAGCAATCACACCTTTGTATTCGCGCATGGCAAGCTCAATCTCTTGTTTGTTAGGCTCTGCTCTTGTTTGTGTTGGGCTGTTTGTTTCAACTTGTAAGCCAAAATCAGCAAGCTCAATCACCCCTGTGGGTTTTAAAACGCCAGCGCGTTTACAGGCATTTTCAAGCTCACGAACATTACCCGGCCAACTATGGGCGAGCAGGGCTTTTTCTGTACTTAGCGACAGTGTGCGCTCAGGTAAAAAGTGTGCGACTAAAGCTAAAATATCATCTGGGCGATGGGCAAGGCTTGGTAAATTTAACTCAATCACATTTAAGCGGTAGTAAAGGTCTTCACGAAATTGACCTGTTTTAATTGCATGGCTTAAATCTTCATTGGTAGCTGAAATCACCCGCACATTCACTTTACGAGTTTGTGTTGAACCTAAACGTTCAAATTCACCGGTTTGTAAAATGCGTAATAATTTCATTTGCCCAGAAAGTGGTAAGTTACCAATTTCGTCTAAAAATAGGGTGCCACCATCGGCCGCTTCAAAACGGCCAATGCGTTGTTTAGTAATACCGGTGTAGGCGCCCGCTTCGGCACCAAATAATTCAGCCTCAATAAGCTCGCTTGGCAAAGCACCCGCATTAACAGTGATAAAGGGTTTATCAGCTAATAATGAATTAGCCTGTATTATTTGCGCAATTCGCTCTTTACCACTGCCGTTGGGGCCTGTGATCAGCACTGAAATATCCGATTTAGCCACTTGAACCGCAAGATTAACAATGTGCTCCATAGCGGTACTTTTATAAACCAAGCCCACCAAATTTGCTTGTTGCACAGATGCGTCACGCTCTTGCTGGTGGCGTGTAAAGGTTTCGTTTTGCTGTTTTGCTTTACCTAGCTCGATTAGGTTATTTACACAAGTAAGTAGCTTGGCATCGTCCCATGGTTTTGGTAAATAATCAGCAGCCCCTGCTTTGACAAGTTCAACGGCAGTAGAAAGCTCTGTCCATGCGGTGATCAAAATAATCGGTATGTGAGGATTAATGTCTCGTAAGGCATAAAAAAGTTCTTTGCCTTCTTCGCCGGAAGTGGTGTCGGCGGTGAAGTTCATGTCTTGAATAACAAGCGCTATGCGTTGGTATTGTACGGCTTGAATTGCCTCAAACGGGTTACTTGCTGTAACAACATCAAAACCGTGAATTTCGAGTAATAACGACAATGCATCCAAAATTGCTGGGTTATCGTCGACGATAAGTATTTTTTCCATATTATTGTTTTAGTTATTTTCCTAATAAGGGTGCAAGATGAATGCTACACTGTTAATCCAGTGTAGCATAGGTTGGGAGAACTAAATTGTTCGAGTTGCAATGCTCGGTGAGATATTCGCCGCCCGTTTTGCAGGTGCAAGTACTGCTAATAAACTCATAACAAACACTGCCAGCGCCGTAGCAAGCACGTAGCTAATATCAAGCTGAGCTATTGAAAAGTGCTGCATGAGCACCTGGCCTAAATACACGGCAGCAATCACACCAATCACTAAACCAACTATACATATCATGGCGTTTTCAACTAAGAAGTAGCTGATGATGGCCGATTTTCTGGCCCCTAAAGCGCGGCGAGTACCTATTTGTTTAGTACGCTTACTAATATTGAACAGCGTTAGGCCGAAAATACCCAGAGCCGTCACCAACACTAAAATAGTAATAAGTACAATCAGCATGCGCATCATTAATGTATCTTCAGCCATGTATGACTCTTTATCGTCATCTAAGCCACGAATGCGAGAAATTACACGCTTGTTGTAGTTTTTCAGCATGGCTTCTTCAACACGGTTCATGACTGATTGACGTTGACCTGGCTCTGTTCTAACCACAAAGCGTGCATTTGTACCAGGCTTAATAAAAGGCAGCAGTGCTACGTTATCTGGGCGGCTGTCTTTAAGCCATGGGCCTTTCATCAGTTCAACAACACCAATTACTTTCATTGGAATGTCACCAAAATAGACAGTTTGACCTAAACCATTGCCGTCAGGGAACAGCTCATCGAGTAGAGTTTTAGTAACAACGGTTACTTTTGAAAGCTCATCATAGTTATCGGTAACGATCACTTCGTCTTCAGTGTAGTTACGCCCAGCAATGAGTTTAACGCCATAGGTATTAATGCCATGCTCATCGATAAACATGTAAGAGCTACGCGCTGATTTACTCTCTTCAGGTGCTGGCTTTAAACTAAAATCTGACGAAGAGCCACTGCCCGAAAGCGGTGTATTACTTGAATAAGCAGCATCAACTACACCAGGTATTTGACGAAGCATGGCTTCATCAAGCTCATATTGCTGTGACGGCGACACATCTTTGCCAAACATCATGACATTAAAAACGAAAATGTCTTGTTCAGGATAGCCAGTCTCTTGGCTTAAATAGCTAATTCTGTCTTGAATAATAAACGCTGCGTTACTGACAATCGCAGTGGTGATGGCAATTTGGATCAGTAATAAAATAGCGCCAACTTTTGAGCGACATAAGGCGTGAAAGATAGGTTTAATTTCTAACATGGGTGTCTTCCTTATTGGCTCTTAAGATAAATAGCAGGGTTGGTTTTACATACCAGCCAAGCAGGGTACAGACCCGCTATCACACAGGTGCTAATAGCAATCACAGGTGCGCTGAGTAGCATGGTTAAATCCATAGTGGCTAAGCTTTGGTAGTAGCTATAGCTTTGACGTACGCCTAATAAGCCCACTTGCGCCAAAATAATACCCAAGATGCCACCTAAGAAACCTAACATCGCGACCTCAACAATATGTTGAAAGAATATTTGGCGTTTACTAGCACCTAATGCACGGCGTACACCGACCTCAGGAGCGCGGCGTAAAAACTTCGCTAGTAACAAACCTAAAATGTTGGCAAGGCATACCGCTAAAAACATAAAGCTTAAGCCAACCAGAATTTCGTTGTCTTCGCTAACGACATTGTTGTACTGCATCCACTCATTTACATCGCGTAAGGTGGCGGTTAATTTTTCGCGGTTAAAACGACCTAGCTTTTGTTGCTCTTGCATATAGGCCATTAAAAAGTCTTGGTAAGCTTGCTTTTCTGCAGGTGTTTTTAGTTCAACCCAAAATTGTAACCACACCATTTCAGAATTGAGCTTATCGTTAAAGGTATTGGTTTTTTCGTGCTTCCAACCATTGGTATTACCCCAGTTTTCAAGCTGGCGTGCTTTCATTAGGCTAAATGGTAAAAATAGTTGCTCGGTCTTATTAAATGCACCGTTGTTCAGATCATAGTATTTGGTGGTGATATCCCAATCATCAATCACGCCAATAACTTCGTAGCTGGCATCATCAAGGTACACCATTTTGCCTACTGGGTTTTCACCTGCGAATAGTTTGTCGTTTAATTCTTTATTGATCACCACAACAGGGGCGGCATCGGCTTCTTGTTGCGCGCTCCAAACCCCACCGTAAATAAACGATAGGTTAAACATATCGAAAAAATCAGGCGTGATTAGGCGAGCTTGACCAATAAATGGTTTAACTTTATCTGAGTCTAAATAAACCGAAAAACCCGTTCTAACCATAGTGACACGTTTGCCACCCGCATTTGCTTGATTAAGATTAACGGCATCCTGATAAGTTAATTGCAGTGGCATGTTATCGACTGTCCACCACGTACGGCCTTCATCCATGGTTTGTAACTGCACAGAATAAAGGTCACTACTTTTTTCAGGAATAGGGTCTGCCGACATCATGTGATACACAGATAAACTGGTCATGGTTACGCCAATACCAATGGCAATGGCCAGTACCATTAAAAAGCTCACAAGTGGCGTGCGCTTAAAGCTGCGCCAGCTTAAATCTAAATAATGAAGGAACATGGTTACACTCCAGCCGCTTTAAGGTTTTGAGTGCCTTGATATAAGGTGAAGTCAGCTAATTGGCCGTCAACAACTTGGATATTACGTGGTGCTCTGCGAGCAAGTTCAGGATCATGGGTAACCATGATGATAGTTGCGCCATCCCGGTTGATTTGCTCAAGTAGCTCCATCACTTGACGCGCCATTAAACTATCTAAATTACCGGTTGGCTCATCGGCAAGTAAAAAGCGCGGTTCACCTGCAAGGGCTCTGGCAATAGCCACACGTTGTTGTTGACCACCAGAAAGTTGTTGCGGTAAGTGTTTAGCGCGTGAAGCTAAACCAACTTGCTCTAGGCATTGCTCGATTCGGCGCTTACGCTCGGCGGCTTTGATACCGCGATAACGCAGTGGTACTTCAATATTTTCATAGAGGTTCAAATCTGGAATAAGGTTAAAACCTTGGAAAATAAAACCAATTTTTTGATTACGAAGATCTGCACGCTGGTTGTCGTTTAGCTTACCCACATCGATACCGTCTAACATGTATTGGCCTTCGCTAAAGGGTTCTAACATACCGGCGATGTTTAAAAATGTGGTTTTTCCTGAGCCACTTGGGCCCGTTACGGCAATAAATTCACCTTCTTCTACTTGAAGATTAAAGTCACGAAGGGCATGTGTTTGTACCATATCTGTTTGATACACTTTGCTGATGTTGTTCATTGTAAGCATGTTGATTATTCCTTTTATTTGTTAGCGTAAAACCAGTGTGGGTGCTTTTTTAAAGCGATCGTAGTTCGAGATAATTAACTTATCGCCAGGCTCTACGCCTTCAATTATCTCGACAGCATTGATACTGCTTGCACCGGTTTTTATATCGATTAAATAAGCCATGTCACCGTCAACTTTATAAGCATGGGTGCCACCTTGTTGTAAGAATGCGCCGCGTTTTACTTGTAATACATCGTCGCGATTTTCTAGTAAAATACGTGCGGTTAAGCGTTGGTTTTGGCGAATGCCAGAAATCTCATTGTCAAAGCGTACGCGGGTTGTGACCTCGCGATTATTTACTTCAGGTGATATAGCCGATAGCGTGCCTGTGACATGACGAGCACCTAAAGTAAGCTCAACTTGCATACCAAGACCCAGCTCATTGGCGTAGCTTTCTGGTACTTGCAGTTCTGCTTCAAAGTTACTTAAATCGACCAATGTCATTAGTGGTTGGCTTTGTGTGACCGCTTCTTTTTGTTGCACTAATAAGTTACCCACAATGCCGCTTACACTCGCGGTAATAGTGAGTTCATTTACTTGTCTGAGTAAGTCATCAACAATTAGTTGCTGACGAGCCAGATCACGCTCTGCTGCTTTTAGCTCAAATGCGAGGGTGTCTTTAGCTAAGCTGACTTCTTGCTCGGCGTGCTTATAAGACAGCTTGGCACGGGCTAAGTCATCAACGGCTTTTTCTAAATCTATTTGGCTAATTAAATGTTTTTCGATTGAGATTTTAGCTCGGCGGTTTTCTCTATCTGCAGCATTGAGTTCAACTTGCGCTAAATCGAGCGCTTTAGTCAGGCTTAGTTTTTGTCTACGCGCTTCAAGTTGCTTGCGCTGTAACTCGCCTTCTAATCTCGCTAATACTGATTGTTGTTGTTTTAGCTCGTTGGTTAGCTCAGGGCTGGTTACGGTTGCGATCACTTCATTTACTTCAACGCTGTCACCGGCTTTAACTTTTAAATCGACAAAGCCGCGTTCAGGGCTGTAAACCTTTGGCGCATTAGCTGCAACGATTTTACCGCTTGCTGCTACATCTCTGGTGAGTGTCTTTTGGCTTACTTCACTAATTTGTAGGCTTGCTGCATCAACCGAGATGCTGCCATCGTTACTGGCAAACAATGCTTTAAAGCCGAGTGCACCAACAAGTATTACACCTGCTGCTAGTATAAGTGGCTTTTTAATGGTGTTTTTCTTGGCCACTGTAATATCTTGGGCACTGGTATCCTTAATCATCATAACTCCTTACGATTCTCAAAACACACAATCATGAAGCCAACGGCAAGCATGGTAAGTGGAGAAGCCATAAACAAACTGATAGTGAACATTTTGAAATCCTCAATTTCGCTGATGTCTTATCTATACCAGTAGCGTGCCAGTTTTTAATTTATTGATTTTTAATTATTTTATGTTTTAACAGTGAGTTAATGTCTGTCCGCGGACAGAAAAAGTGTCCGCTGCGGACACTTTTAAATTGCTGATTGTTGACGCAAGGGTAAAGAACTCAGTCATTGCGACTAAGGTTGTCTGCTCAGATACGTAGTTTGTAACTATGCTAAAGCCAAGAGTAAATAATGATGCAGTTAGGCTAGGCGAGACCCCGTAAAAAACTGCATTGATATTCATATTTTGAATAATTATTCAAAACAAAGCGCAGTTTACGTTAACGTAAATCGGCGGGTTTTTAGATTGTTTTTTACAAGTTGTTAAATTTGACACCAGTGTCATAAAAAAATAACGGGTAAAATACGACTAAATGTAAAAAAATAGCATAGAATTTAAAAAGTACCTTAAGTGAGAAATATTCATGAATATGAATATGTATTCAAAACTCTATTGACTCATGAGGTATTTGGCGATAGTTTTGTTCGTCTGCTAGCACTGTCACAAAAGACTGAACCGCTAGTCGTTGTAGCAAGGGGAGGGGTCTATGTTATACGACTCAAAATTAGAAAAAGATAATTGTGGCTTTGGCTTAATAGCCCAGGTCAATGGTCAGGCGAGTCACCGCTTGATTCGAACAGCAATCACTGGCTTAGATCGCATGGAGCACCGTGGGGGTATTTCTGCAGATGGTAAAACAGGTGATGGCTGTGGTTTATTAATGCAAAAACCTGATAGCTTCTTTCGTGCTATTGCCAGCGAACATGATTGGCACCTAGGAAAGAACTACGCCGTTGGCATGGTATTTTTAAATGCCGATCCTGTACTTGCGCAAACAGCTAAAGATGTGTTGAGTGAAGAACTCGAAAAAGAAACCTTGAGCATTCAAGGCTGGCGCGTAGTACCTACCGATGCGTCATGTTTAGGGCCAATTGCAAAAAAACAACTACCCGGCTTTGAACAAATTTTTGTAAGCGCACCAGAAGGCTGGCGTCCAAAAGATTTAGAACGTCGCTTGTATGTAGCGCGTCGTCGTGCTGAAAAACGCCTCGAAAACGATGAACATTTTTATATTGCCAGCTTATCTGGTTTAGTTACTGTCTATAAAGGCTTAATGATGCCTGTAGACCTACCTAACTTTTATTTAGACCTAGCTGACATCCGCATGACCAGTGCGATTTGTGTATTCCACCAACGTTTCTCTACTAATACACAACCTCGTTGGCCACTGGCGCAACCATTCCGCTATCTAGCACATAATGGTGAAATTAATACGATTCAAGGTAACCGCCAATGGGCTCGTGCCCGTGCGTATAAGTTTGCCTCACCACTTATTCCTGATTTGCAATCAGCAGCGCCTTTCGTGAACGAAAGCGGCTCAGACTCTTCTAGCTTAGATAATATGCTTGAGTTGTTCTTAGCCGGTGGCATGGATTTATTCCGTGCAATGCGTATGCTTGTGCCGCCAGCATGGCAAAAAAACCGTGCTATGGATGATGACCTACGTGCATTCTATGACTTTAACTCAATGCATATGGAACCATGGGATGGCCCAGCTGGTATTGTCATGTCTGACGGTCGTTTTGCTGCTTGTAACCTTGACCGTAACGGTTTACGCCCAGCGCGTTATGTAATTACCCAAGATGGTTTTATTACCCTTGCATCAGAAGTCGGTATTTGGGACTACGCGCCAGACGAAGTGGTTGAAAAAGGCCGTGTTGGCCCTGGTGAGTTATTAGTTATTGATACTCATCAAGGTAAAATTTGGCATTCAGATGAGATTGACCAAGATCTTAAGTCACGCCATCCATATAAAGCATGGCTTGAAGCAAACGTTAAGCGTTTAACGCCATTTGAACAGTTATCTGAAAAAGATGCGGGTAACCGTTCTTTTGATGACGAAACACTGCTTAAGTATCAAAAAATGTTTGGCTACACCAACGAAGAACTTGATAGCGTGATTCGTGTAATGGGTGAAAATGGTCAAGAAGCAACAGGTTCAATGGGTGATGACACGCCATTTGCGGTACTGTCAGAAGGCCATCGCTCACTGTTTGATTACTTCCGACAAAAATTTGCGCAAGTAACCAATCCACCAATTGACCCACTTCGTGAAAATCACGTTATGTCACTGGCAACCTGTATTGGTAGTGAGCAAAACGTATTTAACGAAACAACCGGCCACGCTAAGCGTTTACAGTTTGATACGCCGATTTTGATGTACGCTGATATGCAACAGCTGATCAATGCTGACGATGAGCATTACAGCTACTGTAAAATTGATATCACTTACACACAAGAAGAAGGCTTAGAAAACGCAATCACACGTATTTGTGATGAAGCACAAGAAAAAGCAGCGTCAGGCTGTGTCATGCTTATTTTAAGTGATCGTAACTTTAGCGAAACGCATTTACCGATCCCGGCTGCGATGGCGGTTGGTTCAATTCAAAGGCGTTTAGTCGATAATAACTTACGTTGTGAATCTAATATCATCATCGAATCGGGTAGTGTCCGTGATGCGCATCAGTTTGCGGTATTACTTGGTTTTGGTGCAACGGCAATTTATCCGTACCTTGCATATGAATCATTAGTTGCAATGAGTGACAAAAAGATTTTAAACAAGAGCTATTGCGAAGTAACGCTTGCTTATCGTAATGCGATCAACAAGGGTCTGTATAAAATCATGTCGAAAATGGGGATCAGTACTGTCGCTTCGTACCGCTGCTCGATGTTATTTGAGGCAGTTGGTTTATCAGATGCGGTTGTAGAAACCTGCTTTAACGGTGTAGCTAGTCGTATCAAAGGGGCGTGTTTTACTGATTTTGATGATGACCAACGTAAACTTCATAAGCTGGCATTTAGTAAACGTAAGTTATTAAGCCATGGTGGCTTACTAAAATATGTTCACGGTGGTGAGTACCATGCTTATAACCCTGATGTTATTCAAACACTGCAAAAGGCAGTGCGCTCTGGGGATTATAAAGACTACTTGGCTTATGCTGATTTAGTAAATAACCGCCCGATCACCAATTTACGTGACATGTTGGCGGTGAAAATTCCTGATAGCGGTGTGAGTGTTGATGACGTAGAGCCAGCAACTGAGCTTTACAAACGTTTTGACTCAGCAGCAATGAGTATTGGTGCATTATCGCCAGAAGCACATGAAGCACTCGCGATTGCAATGAACCGCTTAGGGGGTTGTTCAAACTCTGGTGAAGGTGGTGAAGACAAGCTTCGCTACGGTACAGAGAAAAACTCACGTATTAAGCAAGTTGCTTCGGGCCGTTTTGGTGTTACACCACATTACTTACGTAGCGCTGATGTCATTCAAATTAAAGTGGCGCAAGGTGCAAAACCAGGTGAGGGTGGTCAATTACCGGGTGAAAAAGTAACGCCGTATATTGCAAAATTACGTTACTCAGTGCCAGGTGTGACCTTAATTTCGCCTCCGCCGCATCACGATATTTACTCGATTGAAGATTTAGCCCAGCTTATTTTCGATTTAAAACAAGTAAACCCAGATGCACTGATCTCGGTGAAACTCGTTTCTGAGCCGGGTGTAGGTACTATCGCAACTGGCGTAGCTAAAGCCTATGCAGATTTAATTACCATTGCTGGTTATGACGGTGGCACAGGTGCAAGCCCGCTTACCTCTGTTAAGTATGCAGGTAGCCCTTGGGAGCTTGGTCTTGCTGAAACCCAGCAAGCGCTGGTAGAAAATGGTTTACGTCACCGTATTCGTTTGCAAACAGATGGTGGTCTTAAAACGGGTCTAGATATCATTAAGGCGGCTATTTTAGGTGCTGAAAGCTTTGGCTTTGGTACTGGCCCTATGGTGGCACTTGGTTGTAAATATTTACGTATTTGTCACTTAAACAACTGTGCGACTGGTGTTGCAACGCAAGACGATACGCTGCGCCAAAAGCATTATCATGGCCTACCAGAAATGGCGATGAACTATTTTAAGTTTATAGCCGAAGAAGCTCGCCAAATTATGGCAAGTTTAGGTGTAACTCGTTTAACAGATTTAATTGGTCGTTTGGACTTACTTGAAGCAATCGAAGGCAACACAGAGAAACAAAAGAAAGTCGATCTGTCGTCTGTGATTGCTGTGCCTAACAACCCAACGGGTGAAACACTGTATTGTAGTGCGCCAAATAGCTCACACTACTTAGGTCAGCTAAATGAAACCTTGCTTGAAAAAGCTAAACAAGCAATTGATGAAAAATCAGGTATCTCACTGGTTAACCGTATTTGCAATACAGACCGTTCAGTGGGCGCTATGTTATCTGGCTATATCGCTTCTAAACACGGTAACCAAGGTATGGCTGCTGATCCTGTCTCTGTTGAGCTTCATGGTACAGCGGGTCAATCATTTGGTGTATGGAATGCAGGTGGCCTTGAAATGACACTGGTTGGTGATGCCAATGACTATGTTGGTAAAGGCATGGCTGGCGGTAAGCTAGTAATTCGCCCACCGCTGGGTTCATCTTTTGAAAGTCACAAAGCGACCATTGCCGGTAATACCTGTTTATATGGTGCAACAGGCGGTAAGTTATTTGCTGCAGGCTGTGCCGGTGAGCGTTTTGCAGTGCGTAACTCGGGCGTACAAGCGGTTGTAGAAGGTGTTGGTGACAACGGCTGTGAATACATGACAGGTGGTGTGGTTTGCGTACTTGGCAAAGTGGGTATTAACTTTGGCGCAGGTATGACAGGGGGATTTGCGTATATTCTTGATGAAGGCAACGACTTTGAAAAACGCATTAACCCTGAGCTTGTTGAAATTGTTACCCTTGAAGGGTTGGCGTCGCATCAAGAACATTTACGCGGACTCATCGCTGAGCATTTAGAGCTTACCGGCTCAAACCGCGCTGAGCAGATTTTAGCTAACTTCGATTTATACATGCCAATGTTTAAATTAGTTAAGCCAAAGTCTAGTGATGTAAAAAGTTTACTCGGACACCGAGCGCGCAGCAGCGCAGAGCTTCGTGTTCAGGCTCAGTAAGGGGGTAGTATGAGCGAAAATGTATACCAGTTTATCGATGTACAACGTGTTGATCCGCGCAAAAAGCCAATTTCAGCACGTAAACAATCTTTCGTAGAAATCTACGAGCCGTTTTCTGAGACACAAGTTAACTCACAGGCGGATCGCTGTTTAGATTGTGGTAATCCATACTGTGAATGGAAATGCCCAGTGCATAACTATATTCCACAATGGTTAAAACTCATTCGTACTGGCCGTATTTTAGAAGCGGCAGAGCTGTCTCACCGTACAAACAGCTTACCAGAGGTGTGTGGTCGAGTGTGCCCACAAGACCGCTTGTGTGAAGGCTCTTGCACACTTGAAGAAGAGTTTGGTGCTGTCACTATCGGTAATATCGAAAAGTACATCACTGATACGGCATTTAAAATGGGCTGGAAACCAGATATGTCGTATGTGGTATGGTCTGACAAAAAAGTGGCTATCATAGGTGCTGGCCCTGCTGGTTTAGGTTGTGCGGATATTTTAGTACGTAACGGTGTTAAGCCTGTGGTGTTTGACCGTCACCCAGAAATCGGTGGCCTTCTTACGTTTGGTATTCCTTCATTCAAACTTGAAAAAGAAGTAATGCAAAAGCGTCGTGAAATTTTCACGGAAATGGGAGTTGAGTTTAAGCTAAACACTGAAGTTGGCGTTGACATTACCCTTGATGAAATTTTGGCTGAATATGATGCCGTATTCTTAGGGGTGGGTACCTATCAAAGTATGCGTGCAGGCCTTGAGAATGAAGATGCAGAGGGTGTGTTTGATGCACTGCCGTTTTTAATTGGTAACACTAACCGTGTTATGGGCTATGCAGAAGACAAGCAAGCTTATATCGATATGGCGAACGAAAAAGTTGTCGTGTTAGGCGGTGGTGATACAGCAATGGACTGTGTGAGAACCTCTATCCGACAAGGCGCTACACAGGTTACCTGTGCGTATCGTCGTGACGAAGAAAACATGCCAGGCTCAAAGCGCGAAGTTAAAAATGCTCGTGAAGAGGGCGTTGAGTTTACCTTTAACGTTCAGCCAAAAGGCATTGTGGTTGACGAGCAAGGGAAAGTTGCTGGTGTTAAGATGGTGAAAACCCAACTTGGTGAACCGGACGAAAATGGTCGTCGTCGTGCTGAAGAAGTTGCGGGTTCTGAGCATGTTATTGAAGCAACTAAAGTGCTCATGGCGTTTGGTTTTAAACCTCATAAAATGGATTGGTTAGAACCGTACGGTGTTGAAATCAATCATTGGGGTGGTATCAATGCACCAGAAAAAGGTGAATTTACTCACCAAACAACCAACCCTAAGATTTTTGCCGGTGGCGATATTGTCCGCGGCTCAGATTTAGTGGTAACGGCTATTTTCGAAGGCCGAAATGCCGCAGAAGGGATTATGGATTACTTAGACGTTTAATTCTAAGGCGCCATTCAACACTTTTAAAAGCAAGCTACCGAGCTTGCTTTTTTATTGCCTATCATTTTATTGATACGAAAATTTAACCTAGTTTTAGAAAAATAATGAAAAAATAGCGCTTATTACCTAAAATTTAGGAATGAATCTAACTGTTGAACAGAAAAAATTCATTATTTCGTACTAACTCCATATTTGCTCCATATTGTTGCGTTTTAATATTTAGTAGAGGCAGAAGCCCATCTTAATATTTGATGCTAACAACATGGATAAAAAGAAAATGTTTTGCGAACACACAAATGACGAGCAGTTAAGCTTTTTTCAGCCAAATTCGAAATCTGAAAATGATTTACTCAATGAGGTTATGAATAGTGAAGATCTGCACGATATTCTGACTATGGTTTTATTAGATGAAACCTTATCAGATACGCTTAAAGCGATGGTGAAGCAACAACTTAGAACAATAAAAAAAATATAAACGGAAATAGAAATGCCGCAGATATTAGTCGTTGAAGACGACTTAGATATTGCAGAACAAGTGCTGTTGTTCTTCAATGCATCTGGCTTTACCACTCACCACATCACTGATGGCAGTGCTGTGATGTCGTGGGTTAAAGAAAAGAATCCGGATGCGATAATTTTAGATGTAATGTTACCCAATTTAGATGGCGTGGAGTGCATGAAGCAGATCCGCGCTTTTTCTATGGTGCCGATTATTATGGTAACCGCGAAAGTCGAAGAGGCTGACAGGTTAAAAGGATTGGAACATGGTGCCGATGACTATGTTTGTAAACCTTTTAGCGGTGCAGAGCTGGTGATGCGTGTTAAAGCTATTTTAAGGCGTTGTGCGTCAGCACCTAGTACCGATGTAGTAGTGCAAGCGACTGATGCAATTTGCTTAATAGAAGATGCGCTTGAAGTTGAAATTAAAGGTGTCTCTTTAGGTTTAACAAAAGTGGAATTTGACGTATTTAAACTTTTGTACAAAGCCCCAAAGCGTGTTTTTTCTAGGCAGCAGATACTTGACCATATCCAACCAAACAACTTTGATATTACCGATCGGGTAATCGACAGCCATATTAAAAATATTCGCAAAAAGCTTAAGAGTTTAGATTTCTCTCCTAAGATAGTCGCTTCCGTTTATGGTGCTGGCTATCGCTATGATGAACGTCAAATCAATTGATTTGGCGTTCATCGCTTTCTAAATTACATACTGTTCGATCACCTTTTCGAATCGAATGGCTAAACACATACACTGATAATTCCCTCGTTTTGATATCTTGCCAAATGCGTTTGCTAGCCACAGGGCATAAAGCGTAATGTAAATATTGACTCAAAGCTTCACCTTCTAGAGCAATTTTGCTTGGCGTTTGCACATACACCTGAATTGCATCAGATGAGTAGTTAATTTTATTTAAGCGCCATTGCCCCAGTAAAAACTGTTTGGCAAAAAATTGCGAGATACGCTGTTTCGCCGCTGCAGATAACGGTGGATACTCTTTCGGTTTTTCATAGCTCGCATAATAAAACCCAGCACTCAATAGCACACAAGCAAGCGCGGCGCAGATAGGAAGAGGTGATTTTTTGGTTTTTTTAACTTTGCTTTGGCGGTGTTTACGCTCAACAGATTTTGCCCATTGAGCATGCTTTAATGACTCTGACATGGTTCCATTCCACAGTAGTTTATTATGCTATTTAAGCAATAAAATATGGTGGAAAAATGGAGAAGCTTATTTATTGCTTAAAGGCAGTAAAATTCGGATACATAATCCACCCGACTTACCCGGTAATGCACTGATACTGCCAGACATTAATTCGACAAAACTCTGGCAAATTGATAGCCCCAAACCTGAGCCTCCTGATGCGCGGCTTCGAGATTCTTCAACACGATATAAACGGTCAAAGAGTTTGCCTATATGGGCTTTACCTACACCCGGAGAAGTATCATCGACTTGAATAAACAGCTCTTGCTTGTTAGTTCTCACTTTGAGCCGAACATGACCAGGGCTGTCGGTATATAGGCAGGCATTAGTAAAAATATTATTAAGGATCTGATCGAGCTTTTGTTTATCTACCGTGATCTCTACATCTTTAGCAATAATAATGTCTGAAAAAAATGTCAGGTGGTGGCTGCGAACATAATGACGCATGTCTTGCTCGTACTCAGCAAAGACATTTGCAGCATTTAAGCGTTGGAGATTTAGCGCGAGAGTCTTGTTTTCTGCTTGAGATAACTGATACACATCTGAAATTAGGTTGTTAAGTTGCGCTATTTTGCCATTAATTTTGCTATAGGCTAGATCGCGGTTTTCTTGAATATCGAGCTCAAGTGCTTCTATATGCAGTTTTAATACGCTTAAAGGGGTGCGTAATTCATGGGATATATCAGCAAGCATTTTGTCTTTTTCAAGCAGGTTATATTGATAAAGTTTTGCTTTAAATAGCGCTTTTCGATGCTTGAAGTAATAAAGCACGAGCGCAAGAGTCGTGAACAACAAAACAATACCCGCAGACAATAACCAAATCTGTTTTTCTAGTCGTTGGTTATTCATTTGTGCAGTAGTGAGCTTATTTTTTTGCACTTCATCATCAATACGTTGCTGTTGCTCGATTGCTGTTAATTGCTTTTTGTTTTTTTCAACGGCTTGATTTAAATGTTCTTCAAACAAAGACTCGGCTAGTTTATTTTCAAGCTTCAATTGCTCAGTTGCGAGTTTGTAGTCACCGATAAGTTCGGCATAAACTGCGGTGTAGCCATGCAGCTTTTTATTTAGTAACCGATTATCAATTCCTTCGATAAGTTCTTTTGAACGACTCAAATAGAGGTCAATCAATTGTGAGTTCTTAAGTGGCAGGTGGAGTTCAATTAAATTGAAATATGAATATATTTGACTCAATGCTGAGCCAGATTTAAGTGCTGCTCTGAGGCCTGAATCTGCACTACTTAAAGCCATATGTTTATTTTCGAGCTTTAAATATAGTTGCATTAGCGTATGCTTTGCTGTTGCCATTCCTTCATAAGCATTTAAATCAGCTAAGCGTGAGTAGGCATTTTTTAATAAGGGTAAAGCTTGCTCATAGTCACCACGTTTATAAACTAACTTTGCCAACTGTAAGCTGGTATCTGCAATGTTTATTTGATTTTTTGTTTTAATATCAAACTCAAGTGCTTTTTTGTAGAAGTATTCAGACTGAGCAAGATCATCTAGGCGATGAGAAAGGTTTGCTAAATTATAAAAATTGGTGGCGATTAACTCATTATCTTTACTGCCAATTAAAAGCTTTTGTGCTTTTAATTGCTGAAACATAGACTGGTCTAGATCATTCAACGTGTCATATAAGGTACCCAGATTACTATGGCTTTGTGCCTGTTTGTTTTTATCCTTTAACTCGTAAGCTAGTTTGAGTGCTGCCATATAATGCTGCTGAGCTTGGGTCGTTTTAACTTGACGTCTGTAATTGATACCAAGCTCTTTTTGGATTTGATAATGCTCTTCTTTGGATAACTCAGCAATATGCTGTAAAGGTAAAAGTAACTCTATTGCAGCCTCGTATTGCCCTTGTTTTCTTAATATGGGGGCTTTTATCAAATCAATCGTTGATTTTGCGACAGGCGTGTTCTTGCTTTGTAGTTGTTCAATTAACAATAGTGCTTTTTTTAGGTTTCCTTTCTGCTCTAAGGCAAATATTTCTTCTATCTGCGGTATGTGATCTGTATTAGCCATACAAGGAAGAGAAAGAAGAGCAAGAATTAAAGTTACAGTTAGCTTCATTAAATATTTCGGTGACCAAGTTTGCCGTTATGCTACTGAGAAAATGTGTGGAAAATATGGAGCAGTAAGAATATTAAAACATTGAGAATATAGAAAATCAGAAGTTATTAGCCATTGTCAATACTAAAGTGTGTTTTACATAATTGGTGCTAATTGTTATGTCTGTTTTTATAATAAATCGAGACAAATCAGTAATTTCTGATTGTGTTTGAACTGTAGCGAAATAAAATTATTGCGTACAAAATTTAAACGTAATGGCCTGATGCTAAAGCAGTAATTTAATTATTTTTATTAATTATTTTAGTTAGTCGGCCTAATTTTTAGGTGTAATAATATGAAAAAATCGCTACTTTCAGTTCTTGCAGTCACAAGTGCTTTATCTACAAATGTAGTCGCTAATGAATGTACGGGTGAGTTGTATGGAATTAATTCTGGTCGCGGCCATCTAGGCATTGTTTTTTCTTTAAATGAGCAAGAGCAAACAGCCGCTATTCACTCAAAAGCAAAGTTTTCTTCTGCTGCTATGGCCTATGATAGTGCAAGGGATCGATTATATTATGTTTCAGCTCCTCGACCGCTAACTTACAAACTTGATCCTAGTGATTTGAACTTATCTGAAGATGAGTTAAAAGATCTGCCAATTAAGGGGGCTAAATACAAATATACTCAGCTTGCTTATGTTGATATGGCAACTGGTGAACACACAGTAGTTTCTCGATCTAATCCAATGACTCGACTGGCTTATGACGCTAATACTGACATGATGTATGGCTCTAAAGGAAGCAAGTTATATACTGTTGATCCTGTATCAGGAAAAACTACATTACTTGGTAACTTAACTGGCTATGGCGACAGCTCAGATATTTTACGCGGTGATATGGTTTTTAAAGATGGCCAACTATTTTTGATCAGTGCTACGAGTATTTTTTCCGTTAATTTGAACACATTGGAGTTAACGAAAAAATCAGAGCATGGCTTAATTGCTGTTACAGGTGCTGCGCTTGATCAAAATGGTGAGCTATTAATTTCTAGAGAAATTATAAACGATCAAGGTCACTATAATACTACCAAGTTATATAAAGCATCGATTGAGACTGGCAAAACGTGTGCAATGGGAACCTACCCGATGCGCATAAATGATTTGGCGCTAAATACAGCAAAACCAGTTGCTTGCTATGCTCAAGCTACATGTAGTGTAGAGCCAGACTCTTTTGTTGTTACAAGTATTGATATGCAAAGAAAAGCAACGTGGCAAAATTATACACTAAATGGTCACTTGATGGATAAACCACTTGCGAAGCTTTTAAGTACAGAAAACTTTGGTGAACAGGGAACTGTTTATAAAACAGTATCTGTAAATCATGATTTTGCAGCGGCAAATTCGATTACTGAAGCTGCGATAGATGCTTATGGCACCGATGTTTTCTTTATTGGTAGTTTCCACAAAAGCGACTTCACAGACAGCGAATTAAATGAAGCTTACAACTGGTCTAAAAAGCAGGGAAATGTTGTAATCATCGCAGCAGATTCTGATATGCCAGATGAAAAAGTATATGCTAAATGGGGCTATACAGTAACTCGCAATGGTTATGTTGATGGTCCAAATACACAAAACCCAGAAGGAGTGGGTAGTGCAGCTCAAGAGGCAATCTTTGCAGGACCATTTGGTGAAGTATCTCGCTTTTTCCAAGCTGGTGGCGCAAAAGGCTACTTCTCTGAAATGCCTTCAGGGACTCAAGTCTTAGCTGTAAATCAGGATGGCTTGCCTACAATTGTTTTAGATGCTGCAACAGGCGACATAATACTTGCTGATAGCGGTATGCTGACAACACAAAATAAAGAAGACAACTTTACTGATGGTACCGAGGTATCGAGCATGTCAGACCGTTTATTTATGAACTTAATCAATTATGCGAGTGAAATCGATTAATTGTAATTTTAGACGCTAATTGAAATCGCGAGGCTTATGGCCTCGCGATTTTGTTTGTGAGTTTTATACCAATTTCGTTCAAAATTCTAAGGAGGATAGTAATAAAGTTGAACAGGAAGTGAGTTATTTTTACATTGAAAGGAATTTAAAATGAAAAAGTTTTTATTATCTACAGTTAGCCTTTTAGGCTTAATACCTGCTGGCCTTAGTGCGTCTGAATGTACGGGTGAGTTATATGGAATCAACTCAGGGAGAGGGAGCTCGGGCTTCGTTTTTTCTTTAGATGAGCAAGCGCAAACGGCTAACATTCATTCTGCTGCAAAGTTCTCATCCGCAGCAATGGCTTTTGATAGCTATCGAAATAGACTCTATTATGTTTCAGCCCCAAGACCTTTAACTTATAAACTGGATACGAGTGTTCTCAACTTATCAGATGAAGAGTTAAATGATCTGCCTATAAAAGCCGACAAGTATCGATTTACACAACTCGCCTATGTTGATATGTCTACAGGCAAACACACTGTAGTGGCACGTACTAACCCTATGACCCGTCTTGCTTATGACCCTAACAAAGACGTTATTTATGGCTCTAAAGGGAGTAAGCTTTACCAGGTTGCTATTGATTCAGGTGAAACTCAGTTCTTAGGCAATATGAAGGGCTACGATAGTAGTTCAGATATTCTGCGTGGCGACATGGTTGTTAAAAATGGTGAGGTTTACCTCATCTCTGCCACAAGCATTTTTTTATTGGATCCGGAAACACTGGAGTTAACAAAAAAATCTGAACATGGTTTAACGACGGTAACAGGTGCTGCTCTAAATCAAAATGACGAATTGGTAATTTCCCGTGAAGTCATTAATGATCAAGGTAATTTTAATATTACTAAATTATATAAAGCATCAATCGAAACGGGTAAAACATGCACATTGGGGACATACCCAGTGCGAATAAACGATTTAGCACTAAATACTCTAAAGCCTGTTGCATGTTATGCGCAGCCTACTTGTAGTACAGGAGTAGAGTCGCTTGTAATTACGAGTATTGATAAGCAAAGAAAGGCACGATGGCAAAACTACACATTAAACGCTTACTTGTTTGATTTACCGATGGCTAAACTTGCAAGTCCAGAAAATTTTGGTGAAAGTGGGGTTGTAGCTAAATCAGTATCGGTTAATCATGATTTTGCGGCATCAGGCTCAATTACTCAGGAAGCGATTGAAAGCTATAACACTGATATCTTCTTTATGGGTAGTTTTTACAACAGTGATTTTACTGAAACAGAAATTGCAGAGCTATATAATTGGTCAGAGAAGAAAGGAAATGTTGTCATCATAGCATCAGATTCCGATATGACTGACGAGAAGGTGTATTCAAAGTGGGGTTATACAGTAACCAGAGAAGGCTACATAGATGGACCAAATACCCAAAACCCAGAAGGTTTAAACTCTCAAATACAACAAGCTATATTTGCAGGTCCTTTTGGAGAGGTTACACGCTTTTATCAGGCTGGTGGTTCAAAGGGGTACTTCTCAGTAATGCCAGAAGAAAGCCAAGTGTTAGCTGTCAATCCAGATGGCTTACCGACAGTGGTTTTTGACTTGAAATCGGGTGATATATTACTCGCAGATAATGCAATTATTAACTCTCAAAATAAAGTTGGTAATTATACCAATGGTACCGGAGTTAGTAGTATGACAGACCGTTTATTTATGAATTTGATATATTTAGCTAGCGAAATCGAATAACGCTAATCAGCAAATAAGAACTAAAATCGCGAAACGTGCTGTTTCGCGATTTTTTTTGCAGCCAAAGTAATTTCATTACCAGCAACTAGTAAGTGAATTTTTTATCCTGTTAGTGTGTTGTTTAACCAATAAATAATTAATGCCAACAAGCAATGAATGAATACCTGCAAACACAACTAACCATGATGAAAGCTCAGCTGTTAGATGATTAACCATTATCAGGCTAGCTAACATGATGACCAATGAATAATTTAATACTGTTTGTAATAATTGCTTAAATCTTAAGTGCTTCCAGCGACTCCATAGAACCAGCAACAATGTAGTTGAGGGCAAGACAAACAAAATACATTTAAATAAAGCAACGAATAACTGCGTATCGTTATAGGGTGGTTCAACCACTGCGCCAAACGAATGCCCTGAGTTAAGTATTATTAAGGCAAGACCCAAAGCTGTAAGTATATTTTTATTTTTCATTTATAAACTCTATACCATCAAATTCATCAACAATCTAAGTTTCATAGCTAAAAATGGGTTATGCGTGTGCGCTTATAAGCTCTTTGGCATTTGCTCTAGCCATTTTACTGATATTGTCACCGGCAAGTAGTCGGGCAATTTCATCAATACGGCCTTCTTTAGATAGCTTATTCATTTGAGTGTAGGTTTCGCCGTTTGCAATTTCTTTAGCTACAAAAAATTGCTGATGTCCAGAGCTTGCAACCTGCGGCAAGTGAGTTACACAAATAACTTGAGTTGATTTACCTAATTGGCGTAAAAGCTTGCCAACTGCAGAAGCGGTTGGTCCAGAAATACCCACATCTACTTCATCGAAAATAAGAGTCGGCGTTGTAACACGCTGAGCAATAATGACCTGAATAGCTAAACTAATTCGCGATAACTCACCACCAGAAGCCACTTTAGACAGTGCTTGTAACGGTTGACCTGGGTTGGTAGATACTAAAAACGACACCGTATCAAAACCCATTGCACTTGGCGCTTTATCGCTAGTTTGTTGAATATCAATCGCAAACCTGCCGTTTTCCATTGATAAGTTAGCCATGCTATCACTAATTAATTGATTAAGCGTATCTGCGTATTTATGGCGGCTTTCACTTAACAGTTTTGCTGCTTGTTTATATTGCTCAAGGGCATTGTTAATTTCGCTTTCGAGTGCAACAAGGCGGTCGCTGTTATAACTAATTGATGCTAACTCTTCTGCGATTGACTGATGAAATTCTACCAGCTCTTCTGGTTTTATATGATGTTTACGGGCAAGGTCCATAGCACCTGTTAAACGCGTTTCAACTTCGTCTAACCGGGCAGGGTCTAAATCAGTTACATCAACATAGCTGCGTATCTCGCGGCTAGCTTCTTCAACTTGAACGGCAGCTTCACTCAGTAATGATGCTATGCTAGATAAGCTTTCATCGTAGCTTGCCAGCTCTGTAAATTGTTGGGCGCTATGTTGCAGTAATGAACACGCACTTTGCTCATCACTTTCGTATAAGTGTTGTAGCTCACGTTGGCATGACTCTAAAATAGTCTGGCTATGGCTTAGTTTATGATGCTCAGCTTCAATCTCTTCGAACTCACCCGGTTGCAGGGCAAATTCATCAAGTTCAGCTACTTGATACTCTAGTAATTGCTTTTGAGCTGCTTGTTGCTGCTGTTGTTGTTCAAGTTGATTAAATTCTTTAATTAATGCTTGGTAGGCTTTAAAGCGCTCTTTAACATCAGCTAATAGCTGGTTGTGGCCGGCATAGGCATCAAGCAGGTGCAACTGATGTTCAGCTTTTAATAAATGCTGATGGGCATGTTGCCCGTGAATAGAAATTAAGTACTGACCTATCTCTTTTAATTGTGCAGCGGTAACTGAGCTGCCATTAATGTAGCTCTTGCTGCGGCCATTTTTGCAAATAACACGGCGTAGTAAACATTCGCCTTCACTGTTTGAGAGTAAATGTTGCTCTAAAAAGTGCTGGGCAAGAGGGAGTTGGCTAATATCAAATTGTGCACAAATTTCTGCACGATCCGTACCTGGGCGAACAGCACCTGCATCTGCACGCTCGCCTAAACATAATGACAGGGCATCAATTGCAATTGATTTACCCGCGCCCGTTTCACCTGTAATAGCTGTCATACCATTGTGCCACTCAGTACTTAAATTACTTACAATGGCAAAGTTTTTAATTTCTAACCCGATTAACATACTGTTTATCCATCCAGTCAATTAACTGTTAATTTATACAGTGTTTTCGGGTTTTGCAAATTAAATTTTTAAGCTTTGCTTAATTCTGGCAGTTGATTTTCTTGGACTGATTCATTTTCAGCTTGCGTACTCTGGGCTAGCGGCTGATCGTCCTGTAAATCGGTGGGGGGCTGATATTTAATTACTTCAATCAGCGATGGTAAGGCTTCTTGATAAAACGCTTTATTGTACTCGATGCCGTTGTAAGGCAATTCAGCCATAAAATACTGTAACCTGTCAGCGAGCTGATCAATTTCCTCAGGGCTTTGCGCTTTACTGGCTTCCATTATGATTGTGTTGATAAGCAAATCGCTAATGAATTCGAGGTAAGTGAGATTTTCTTCATTGTGCGCTTGCACTACAAAGTAATTGCTGGTGATCATATTTAGGCGCGAAATATTCTTAGGGCGGATAATTTTGCCTTCGCTAAAATCAATTAATTTATTTTTAAAGTCATTATTGATTTCTTTGACTCGTTGATTAAAACGTTTTTTTTCAGCTTCAATAGCTTTACGACGATTGCTCTCAACCACCCAGTAACAACCTAGTAAGGTGATAAGTAATAATAGAGCAAGAAAAACGATATAACTCATTTCGCCTTAGAATCCTTTAAAAAATACAGCTTTTAGTCTTATTATTTTGCGCTAATCAATACGCCTTGGCAATTAGCTTGAGATAAAAAAAGCCACTTAAAATAAGCGGCTTCCCCAATTTAATTTTTTTCTTAATACATTGTAGTAAGAGTATTCCTTTGGATGAATCAAACGTAGATGCTTGTCTGCTTTTTTAATCACTACTTCGTCACCAGGTAATACAGCTAAAACTACGTGACTATCACAGCTGACTTGTAGGCTGTCGGTATTTTCGAGGCTAAGCTTTAAACGTACTTCATTGTCAGCGTCAACCACAAGAGGACGGCTTGATAATGTGTGCGGGAACATAGGAACTAATGAAATCGCATTCAGCTCAGGGGTTAAAATAGGCCCGCCGCCAGATAATGAATAGGCTGTTGAGCCAGTTGGTGTTGAAACGATTAATCCATCAGAGCGTTGAGAGAATACAAAGTCGTTATTAATAAAGGCCTCAAACTCGATCATATGCGCAACTTTATCAGCATGAAGTACCGCTTCATTCACTGCCAAGTTTGCACTTTTCAGTTCGGCATGGCGATATACTTCAACTTCAAGCAAGAAGCGTTTTTCCTCAAGGAACTGGCCACTTAACACTTGTTCTAGGCTCGCTTCAAAACCTTCTGGGTTTAAGTCAGTTAAAAAGCCTAAGTTGCCACGGTTTACGCCAATCACAGCGACATCAAAACGCGCTAATACTCGAGCTGCGCCAAGCATATTGCCATCACCACCGACGACTATGGCTAAGTCTGCTCGTTCACCTAAATCTACCAATTTAACTAGGTTTTCTTGAGGAAGGTCTTCAAGTTGACGGCCAGTGCGCTGTTCTACTAGCACTTCGAAACCCAAGGCTCGCAAAAATGTGTGCAGGCGAGCAAGTGTGGCAGCTGCCCCGCTGTGATTAGGTTTGCCAATTAAACCTATGGTTTTAAACGGTGAATCCATGTTATTTGCACTTAAACTTTCATATCGATAGATTACATTAAAAATTAATGCTTTGAAAATAACTTGAAATAAACTTGCTGCGCCCAAATATCCACTGGCAAGAAGCAAGATGTATGAATTATGAAATTAAATCCGCGCGATCAACAAATTTTTTCAGCTGTGATGAGCCTTTACTGTAACGGGGAAGGTCAGCCTGTAGCCTCTACCCGAATTGCCAAACAAAAAGGCATGGCAGTATGTTCAGCTACAGTGCGTAATGCTATGGCACGGCTAGAAAAAGTGGGCTTACTCTATTCGCCGCATACTTCTGCTGGCCGCGTACCAACCAATGCCGGTTTTGATTATTGGCTTGCTGAGTTTTTTGCTCTACCTGAAATCGCACCATATTGGCAGCCTGAGCAAGCACAATTAGTCGAGCTAGCCCATGGTTTGAGTCAGCGCTATAAAGTGTGTTGTTGTGTGGGCTTACCTCAAGTCAGCTCACAGTTGGTCTTTCGAGTAGAGGTGCTTGATTTTGATGGTAGCAATTGGCTAATTCTACTAATAGATAGAGCAGGGCAAAGCCATAACATTTGCATTACCAAACCTGAAGATTCATCTGATGCCGTTCGTTACCAGTTTGCTACTTGGCTTAATACCGTGTTTAGTCAGCAAACCTTAATGGAAGGCTTATATCGTATGCAGGCAATGGCAGCCACTGCACCACATAATTGCCATGACTCTTTAACACAATGGACTCGGCAATTAAGTCAAAAACTCGGTTCAGATAACAGCATTGTGGTAGGTGAAAACTACCTTTACCGCCAAGTTGATTGCCAAACCAGTTTAAACATTGGTGTATCGTTTTTAAATTTTGTTGAAGATAAACTCGCATTTAAAAATGGGTTATCGGTGTTAAACACAGAACAATTGCCATTTACAGACTGTAATGAGTTGATGGTGATCAGCGTTCCTTATTTTAATAACCATGAATACCAGAGCCGATTTTGTGTAATTTGTCCAAAATCAGCGCAAATAGAAGCAATCATCCAAGAATTTAAGTTAATCGGCTCATCAGCCTCTTGAATCTTTTAATTCAATCCCCATAATTACCGCAGTTGTAAAGAATTGGAGCATGTAAGCTATGTCTGAGCAGACAAAATCACCAGAGCAAGAAGTTGAACTAAACGAAGAATTTGAACAAATGCAAGCTGAAGTAGAAGCTGCAGAAAAAGCGGCTGAACAAGTTGACGGCGAAGAAATGAGCCCAGAAGCTGAAATCGCACTATTACACAGTGAATTAGAAGCGGCTAAACAAACTATTAACGATCAAAAAGACAGTGTTGTTCGTGCTGCTGCAGATGTTGAGAACATGCGTCGTCGTGCCGCTCAAGATGTAGAAAAAGCGCATAAGTTTGCACTTGAAAAGTTTGCTAACGAATTATTACCAGTTATCGATAACCTAGAGCGCGCAATTGAGTTTTCTGATAAAGAAAATGAGCAGCTTAAACCTGTGCTTGAAGGTATCGAAATGACTGTTAAGAGCTTTAATGATGCGGTATCAAAATTCGGTGTTGAAATTGTTAACCCACAGGGTGAGCAATTTAACCCTGAATTCCATCAAGCAATGTCAATTCAACCAAGCAATGATGTAGCACCTAATACTGTTCTTGCAGTAATGCAAAAAGGTTATACATTAAATGGCCGTTTATTACGCCCTGCAATGGTTATGGTATCAAAAGAAGCTGAATAAGCTTTAAAGAAAAATAAAAAAATGCCTGTTAATTACAGGCATTTTTTTTGTCCAATTTTCGATGCCAAAGCTGCACGAATATGATAAGTATCAGTGCGCAGAACATCATCGCAGAAAATGGAATAGCACTTTGTGGGTGAACAAAAGCAAGAATAGGCCCAACGAGAGCGCCACTGCCGAATCTCAGGGTACCAATAACAGCTGTTGCAGTGCCTGATTTTTCCTCAAATTGCATCAGTATTAATGAGTCTGCATTACTCGCTACAATACCCAAGCTCATCATCAATGGTGCGATGCTTGCTACAATAAAATACAGCGATAGATGCATCACACTGAATAACAACAATGCCCCACCAGACACAAAGCCAATACCTAGCCCAATAAATAACAGTTTACGAGAACCTAAGCGCGGTACTAAACGTGTATTCATAAAGTTACCGAACATTAAAGCCAGCACGTTAAAGGCGAATAACACACCGAACAATTGCTCATCTACTTTGAAGAAATCGAGATATACATAAGGTACCGATGTTAAAAAGCAAAAGAATGCGAATGAGGCAAACATGGAACTGGAAATATCGGCAAGGGCACTACGACGAGAAAATACCGTTTTATAACTATTAAAGAACAGTGCCAAACCACGTTGCTGACTCTTAAAGATTGGAATATCGATTAAATGAATTTGCACCAAGGCTAAAATAGCGAAACTGTAGGCCGCCAATGCAATAAAAATAACCTGCCATGTCGAAATTCCCATGATTAATGAGCCTAGAGTAGGGGCAATTAACGGGGCAACCATCATAATCATCGAGACATAAGACATGCCTTTGGCTGTGTTCTCTCGATAAATATGACGAATAATACCCGGCACTACAACGGTTGCAGCAGCGCCAGTGAATGCTTGCACAGCTCTTAAAGACCAAAATAATTCGATGTTAGTACAAAATGCTAGTGCTAATGAGCTGATACCAAATAGCGCTAAACCCACCTTAGCGAGTAATCGCCTGCCAAGTTCATCGGCAATCGGGCCAAAAAAAAGCATGCCAAGAGCATAACCTGCTAAATAAATGCTGAGTGATATTTGCACATTTGGCATGGTTGTTTGCAAGTCGTTGGCAATCACCAACATCGCTGGTAAATATAGATCAATTGCCAAAGGCGTAATCGCGACAATACTTGCCAGTAAAGGTAATAAAATGCGTTTATTTAAAGTCTCAGGGGAAGGCATTGTTTACTCAATAATCAAATAGTAGGTCACTATTGTAGCAGTGTGAGTCACTGTGGTGAACTTAGTTTGCCTGCTAAGTAAAAGAATTAACTAAATGGTAACAACTGAGTGGGTGATTGTTCATTTTCATATAAAATTAAGCAATGCTTTGCTATATTAGCCTCAATTACACAAAGTATTTGAAGGACTAGTATGAAAAAGTTAATCATGGCAGTGTTAGCCACCGCTGTTTTAGCTGGCTGTAAAACCTCTCCTACGGGACGTACCCAAATCGCACTTTATTCAGATCAACAAATGAGCCAAATGGGTCAAGCAAGCTTTGCTGAAATGAAAAAAACACAGCCTGTTAATACTGATCCAGGTGTTAATGCTTATGTAAAGTGTATTGCCGATGATGTTATTGCGGTTTTACCTAACGAGTATGCCAAGCAGTCTTGGGAAGTTGTTGTATTTGAAGAAGATTCAGCAAATGCATTTGCATTACCGGGGGGGTATATTGGTGTTCATACAGGTTTATTAAAAGTCGCTGTAAACCAAGACCAATTGGCTACAGTACTAGGTCACGAAGTTGCACATGTTATTGCTGAGCACTCTAATGAGCGTGTATCACAAAACGCACTGTTACAAACAGGCCTACAAGTTGGTGGTGCAGCACTTGATATGGGTAATGTTCAATATCGTGGCGAAATTATGCAAGCCTTAGGCTTAGGCGCACAGTATGGTGTTGTTTTACCATTTAGCCGCTCACATGAATCAGAAGCAGATATTGTTGGCTTAGATTTAATGGCAAAAGCAGGGTTTAACCCAGAGCAATCAGTGTCACTTTGGCAAAATATGAGTGCAGCTGGCAGTAGCGGTACCCCTGAGTTTATGTCGACTCACCCAGCACCGGGTAACCGCATCAAAGAGCTTCAAAAGCATATGTCGGAAGCATTAAAAGCCCAACAAGCGGCGCGAGCAAAGGGTAAAACCCCGCAGTGTAAACTGTAAAGAATATCTATAGAAATTAAAAAAGCCTGTACTCAGTGATGACTACAGGCTTTAATTTTTTCAGCTTTCAGCTTATTAGAACGTCCACTCAACGTGAAGTTGTGGTACTGACTCAGTTGTGTCTGTACCTAGCTTGTTGTGCCAGTATTGCCACTCAAGGCCTAGCAGTAAGGTGTTTTCTTTCATGCTCATTGCGTGACCTAAATCCCACGTAATGATTGGCTGCGCTAAAATCCACGCTTTAACATCTTCGCCAAATTCATTTTCACGCTCTGCAATGTATTCAACATGGCCTGTTACGTTGAACTTTTGTGAGCCAATAGTGAATGGGTAGCCCCAAGCAACATCAATCATCCAGCTGTTCGTTTCAGTTGGAGCACCACCGCGTGCTACACCTTCACTGTCATCGATGTAAGCGGTAAATAAAGTAGATAAAAAGCTAAAGCCAGGTGCTTGCCAGCTTAGTTTTACACCCGGTAAATACTTAAGAACTTTCGAATCGCCTGCGGCATTAAAACCTGCCGTTAAACCTACATCAGTAATTGCGCCGTATGAGAAATCACTGCCAGAGATTTTTGATAAACTGAATGTTGAATACCATTCGCCGTAAAAGTCTTTATCTTGATAACCATCTTGACGGTCGTCATTGCTGTAATCAATAAAAAAGAAGTTGTCGCCATAGTCATAACCAGATGCATGCTGTAGTGATACAACCGTGGTGTTTGACTTAGTCAATGAAAACGGGTTTTTGTGTTCACCGTTATTAACGTGTAATTGCGTAGAGCTCCAATTAGCGGCATAGCTCGAAGTACTTACTGCACAAAGCGCAGCAACAGAAAGGATCTTTTTCAAGTTCATATCTCAATATTGATGGTGTAATGGGGGATATAAAGTGAGGATTATAGCAGATACGCCCATATTTGGGCGTATCGAGAGAAAAAATTATTTAACTTATGCTTTATTTCGGCGTAAGCAAATTACTGCAACGGCAGTAAAGGCAAGAATAAAGCAGTAATAAGAAGAGGTAGAGACTTCCCATGGGCTAATTTTGAAGGTTGCGCCCAGTAGAAGTGCTTGTGCGCCATACGGCAATGAGCCTTGCGTAACACAAGCAAAAATATCAAGTAAGCTTGCTGAACGCTTGCCTGTAATTTCACCATCATCCGCTAATTTTTTAGCAATCGGGCCTGCAACTATAATAGACACGGTATTATTAGCGATGCATAAGTTACTGGTCATAACCAGTGCTGCAATCCCTAATTGATCTGCAACTTTACGGTGCCATTTTGCAACGATTTTTGTAATTGCTTGAATTTTGTTAGCAATATAATCAAGACCACCATTAATACGGATAAACTCTGAAAGGCCACCAATAAACATCGATAGCAAGAAGATTTCCTGCATATCAGTAAAGCCTTTATAAATATCTTTAACAAAGCTTGCACCTTCATAGCTGCCAGTAAAGCCCATGAGTGCGGCAAAGATAATACCACTAAACAGCACCACGAATACGTTAAAGCCCATTACCGCGAGCACTAAGATAAAGGCATAAGGTAACACTAATAAAATATCGAAGTCTTGTGTCTCTACAGCTTCTGCTGCAGGGGTTAAGAAGAACAACAAGCCGATAGTTAATGCCGCAGCAGGTAAGGCGATTTTTAAGTTCTCACGGAATTTATCTTTCATTTCACAGCCTTGCGTGCGGGTTGCAGCAATAGTTGTGTCCGAGATGATTGATAAGTTATCACCAAACATGGCACCCGATACAATCGTGCCTGCCATCAGAGATGGATCAATGCCTGTTTTTTGGGCGACGGCATAAGCAATCGGGCCAATCGCACCGATAGTACCCATTGAAGTGCCCATCGCAGTCGACACAACCGCAGCGATTAAAAATAATCCAGGTAGTAACAGAGCAGGTGGAATAAGTGATAAACCGGCATTAACAACGGCATCAACACCACCGGTTGCACCAGCAACCGCAGAAAACGCACCAGCAAGCAGATAAATCAAACACATAGTGATGATGTTGCTATGGCCAGCACCTTTAATAAAGGTTTCAACACTGTGGTTGATGGTATTTTTATTTAAGATAAACGCCAGCATGATGGCAGGTAAAATTGCCACAGGAGCAGGCAATTGATAGAAGGCGTAATCGACACCTTGAGACTGTAAGTATAAGCCAGCGCCTAAAAATAAGCCGACAAACACCAAAAGCGGCAGCAAAGAAAGTTTTGCTTTTGTTTTATTAAATGATGGCTGCATCATATTCCTCGTTAGATAACCAATAACACAGCCAAACACTTCTTTTAGCTGTATTTAGTTGTGTCTAAAAGACAACAACAGCGCCCGCAAGCCAAAGACCAAATCGGCGCAAAGGAAGAAGTTTAAATGTATAGATGGCTAAATGCAAAGACTATCTGTTATTATTGTTGTTCTATTAATAAATCTAAAATTAGTTCTGTATTTTTTATAAGCTAACCTGACTATTACATGAGTTTTCGATAAAATCCAGCCAGCTAAGAAGAATAGATAAGGTAACTATATGAACCGCATAGGTGTATTTGGCGCAAACGGCCGCATGGGACTTGCACTTTTAGAAGCAGTCTCAAAAAAAGATGACGCAACATTAACGGGCGCGTACGTACGCGAAAACTCACCACTTTTAGATAGTGCGGTTAATCAATTAAACAGCGCTGCATCAGCAGATGTTTCATTTAGTAAAGAAACAGACGTAAAAGATGCAGATGTATTGATAGATTTCACCTTACCTCAAGGCATGCGCAACCACTTAAAAACAGCGGTCGAAAAAAATATCGCGATGGTAATTGGTACTACGGGCCTTAACCAAGATGATCTTGATGCCCTTAATGAAGCGGCGAAACACATTCCGATTGTTTTTGCCCGCAACTATAGCGTAGGTGTGAATTTACTGCTTAACTTAGTGCAGACTGCGGCTGTGAAGTTTGGCGATGATATGGATATCGAAATTTTTGAAGCTCATCATCGTCATAAAATCGATGCGCCATCGGGAACTGCATTGGCAATTGGTGAAGCGATTGCTGAGGCAAAAGGCTGGCAGCATGATGAAGTCGCGCGTTTTGATAGAAGCAATGACGAACACGCAAAATCGCAAAATGAAATCGGTTATTCAGTCATGAGAGGCGGAGATATAGTAGGTGAACACACCGCATATTTCGCAACTTCTGGCGAAAGGCTAGAATTAACTCATAAAGCAAGTTCAAGAATGACCTTCGCATTAGGTGCTGTAAGAGCTGCGGGCTGGTTGAAAAATAAACCAGCTGGACTTTATGACATGCAAGATGTGCTTGACTTGAAGTAGTTTAGTTTCTTTTTTGGCAGTTTCAGTGAATTTTTAGTTAATAACGCTTATTTTTACTGTTTTATTAATTAAGATTAGATCTGAAAGCTAAATTACTGTAGAATAGCGCCAATTTGCCAAAAATTCATAAATGCGTGTTTCCAATCGCTTTAAACGGGCAGTAGAGCAAATGACTTTACTCCCGTTTTTTACTGTTAGGAGGTTAACTTGACTAAATCCGCTCTGTTAGTCCTAGAAGACGGCACAGTGTTTCGCGGTACTGCAATCGGCGCTGACGGCATGTCAGTCGGTGAAGTAGTATTCAATACGTCTATGACTGGTTATCAAGAAATTTTGACTGACCCTTCATACGCGGAACAAATCGTAACTTTGACGTACCCACATATCGGTAATACGGGTACTAACAGCGAAGACGAAGAAGCGGGTCAAATCTGGGCTAAAGGCCTAGTGATCCGTGATTTGCCACTGCTAGCAAGTAATTTCCGTAACGAGCAATCGTTAAGTGATTACTTAAAAGAACGCAATATTTTAGGTATTGCCGACATCGACACTCGTAAATTAACACGTATCTTACGTGATAAAGGCGCTCAAAATGGTTGTATCATTGCAGGCGACGAGTTAGATGAGAATAAAGCGCTTGAAGCTGCGCAAGCCTTCCCAGGCTTAAAAGGCATGGATTTAGCAAAAGTTGTCTCAACCAAGGAAAATTTTGAGTGGCGCGAATCAAGCTGGACGTTAGGTTCAGGCTTTAAAACGCTAGAAGCAGCAGACGAGAAGTTCCACGTTGTTGCTTATGACTTCGGTGTTAAACGTAATATCTTACGTATGTTAGTTGACCGCGGTTGTAAATTAACCGTTGTTCCTGCACAAACATCTGCAGAAGACGTACTGGCATTAAACCCAGACGGTATCTTCTTATCAAATGGCCCAGGCGACCCTGAGCCGTGTACTTACGCGATTGAAGCAATTAAAACTTTCCTAGAAACAGACACGCCAATCTTTGGTATCTGTTTAGGTCACCAATTACTTGCACTTGCTTCAGGTGCACAAACGGTGAAAATGAAGTTTGGTCACCACGGTGGTAACCACCCAGTTAAAGACCTTGACCGCAATGTTGTAATGATCACAGCGCAAAACCACGGTTTCGCAGCTGACGAAGCAACATTACCAGCGAATTTACGTGCAACTCACGTTTCTTTATTCGATGGCACGCTACAAGGTATTCACCGCACAGATAAGCCTGCATTTAGCTTCCAAGGTCACCCTGAAGCAAGCCCAGGTCCACATGATGCGGCGCCATTATTTGACCACTTCATCGACCTGATGCAAGCACGTTCTAACTAATTTAACCGGAGTAACAATGCCAAAACGTACCGACATAAAAAGCATTCTTATCTTAGGCGCGGGCCCGATCGTAATCGGTCAAGCTTGTGAATTTGACTACTCTGGTGCACAAGCGTGTAAAGCACTACGAGAAGAAGGCTTTCGAGTAATTCTTGTAAACTCGAACCCTGCAACTATCATGACTGACCCTGAAATGGCGGATGCGACGTACATCGAACCAATTCACTGGGAAGTGGTAGAGAAAATCATTGAAAAAGAAAAGCCAGATGCAGTACTACCTACTATGGGTGGTCAAACAGCATTAAACTGTGCGCTTGATTTAGACAAGCACGGTGTACTGGCAAAACATGGTGTTGAGCTAATCGGTGCAACTGCTGATGCAATCGATAAAGCTGAAAACCGTGAGCGTTTTGACGTAGCAATGAAGAACATTGGCCTTGAGTGTCCACGTGCAGAAATCGCTCACTCAATGGAAGAAGCACACGATGTACTTAGCCGTATCGGTTTCCCATGTATCATTCGTCCATCATTCACTATGGGTGGTACCGGTGGTGGTGTTGCATACAACCAAGAAGAATTTGATGAAATTTGTGAGCGTGGTTTAGATTTATCACCAACAAATGAACTTCTAATCGACGAATCGTTAATCGGTTGGAAAGAGTACGAAATGGAAGTTGTTCGTGACAAAAACGACAACTGTATCATCGTATGTTCTATCGAAAACTTTGACCCTATGGGTGTTCACACTGGTGACTCAATCACGGTTGCACCAGCGCAAACACTAACTGATAAAGAATACCAAATCATGCGTAATGCATCGATGGCGGTACTTCGTGAAATCGGTGTTGAAACAGGTGGTTCAAACGTACAGTTTGGTGTGAATCCAGTTGATGGCCGTATGGTTATCATCGAGATGAACCCACGTGTATCGCGTTCTTCAGCACTAGCATCAAAAGCAACCGGTTTCCCAATTGCGAAAATCGCTGCAAAACTAGCAGTAGGTTACACCCTTGATGAGCTTCAAAACGACATCACTGGCGGTAAAACACCAGCGTCTTTCGAGCCGTCAATCGACTACGTTGTTACTAAGATCCCACGTTTTAACTTCGAAAAATTCGCAGGTTCAAACGACCGTCTTACAACACAGATGAAGTCTGTGGGTGAAGTGATGGCGATTGGTCGTAACCAACAAGAATCACTGCATAAAGCATTACGTGGTCTTGAAGTTGGCGCAACGGGCTTTAACCCAATTGTTGCCCTTGATGATCCGAAAGCAAAAGAAAAAATCATCCGTGAATTACGTGAGCCAGGTGCTGAGCGTATTTGGTACGTTGCTGATGCAATGCGTCACGGTATGAGTGTAGAAGACGTATTCGAATTAACTAAGATTGACCCTTGGTACCTAGTACAAATCGAAGACATCTTAAAAGACGAAGCAACAATCAGCGAAGTAGGTATGGCTGGTTTAAATGCTGAGTTTTTACGCAAGCTTAAGCGTAAAGGTTTTGCTGATGCGCGTATCGCTGAAATTGCCGGTGTTTCTGAAGCAGAAATTCGTAAGAAGCGTCACCAGTTAGATATCGTGCCTGTATATAAGCGCGTTGATACCTGTGCTGCAGAGTTCAGCTCAGACACAGCTTACATGTACTCATCTTATGATGAAGAATGTGAAGCGAATCCATCTGACAAAGATAAAATCATGGTAATCGGTGGTGGTCCTAACCGTATCGGTCAAGGTATCGAATTCGATTACTGTTGTGTTCACGCAGCATTAGCTTTACGTGAAGACGGCTATGAAACAATCATGGTTAACTGTAACCCTGAAACTGTTTCAACTGATTACGATACATCTGATCGTTTATTCTTCGAGCCAATCACGCTTGAAGATGTATTAGAAATCGTACGCGTTGAAAAGCCAAAAGGTGTTATCGTTCAGTACGGTGGTCAAACACCACTGAAACTTGCTCGTGAGCTTGAAGCGAATGGCGTGCCAGTTATTGGTACTTCACCAGATGCAATCGACCGTGCAGAAGACCGTGAGCGTTTCCAACAGCTTGTTGAGCGTCTAAACCTTCTTCAACCAGAGAATGCAACGGTTACTTCTTTAGAAGAAGCGATTGTTAAGTCTGCTGAAATTGGCTTCCCACTGGTTGTACGTCCTTCGTACGTACTAGGTGGTCGCGCAATGGAAGTGGTTTATGATGAAGACGATTTACGTCGTTACATGACTGAAGCTGTATCAGCGTCAAATGAAGCGCCAGTACTACTTGACCACTTCTTAGATAATGCAATTGAAGTTGACGTTGACGCTATCTGTGACGGTGAGCAAGTAATCATAGGTGGTATCATGGAGCACATTGAGCAAGCAGGTGTTCACTCAGGTGACTCAGCGTGTTCATTACCAGCTCACTCACTAACTACTGAAGTACAAGACGTAATGCGTAAGCAAGTGACAGATATGGCACTAGAGCTTGGCGTAGTAGGTCTGATGAATACACAGTTTGCAGTGAAAGACGGTAAAGTTTACTTAATCGAAGTAAACCCACGTGCTGCGCGTACAGTACCGTTCGTTTCAAAAGCGACAGGTATCGCACTTGCTAAAGTAGCGGCACGTTGTATGGCAGGTCAGTCGCTAGCAAGCCAAGGTATTACAAAAGAAGTAATACCTCCTTACTACAGCGTAAAAGAAGTGGTACTGCCATTTGCTAAGTTCCAAGGTGTTGACCCAATTCGTGGCCCAGAAATGCGCTCAACGGGTGAAGTTATGGGTGTTGGTGAAACTTTCGCCGAAGCATTCGCAAAAGCACAATTAGGTGCAAGCAACACTTTACCACGCGGTGGTCGCGCGTTACTATCGGTACGCAACAGTGACAAACCACGTATCGTTGAACTAGCTAAAACCATGACTGATCTTGGTTTTGAGCTAGATGCAACAGGTGGCACTGCAAAAGCACTTGAAGAAGCTGGCATTGCAGTTCGTCGCGTGAACAAAGTATACGAAGGTCGTCCTCATATTCTTGATAGAATTAAAAATGGTGAATACAGCTACATTGTAAACACTACTGAAGGCCGCCAAGCGATTGAAGATTCGAAGGTGTTACGTCGTGGTGCGTTACAGCATAAGACTAACTACACAACGACTCTGAACGCGGCATTTGCTAACTGTACTGCAAACCAAGCAGATGACCGTAGCAAGGTGACGTCAGTTCAGGAACTACACCAGCGAATGAACTAAGGAAATGTGCCAAGGGCGAGGCAATCGCTCTTGGGATTAAGTGAGAATAATATGCAATCAATTCCGATGACAGTTCGTGGTGCAGCATTACTGCGCGAAGAACTTAACGAATTAAAAACAGTTACCCGTCCAAAAATCGTTGCTGATATCGCTGAAGCACGTGAGCACGGTGATTTGAAAGAAAACGCTGAATACCACGCTGCTCGTGAGCAACAAGGTTTCTGCGAAGGCCGTATTCAAGAAATTGAAGCGAAGCTTTCAAATGTGCAAATCATTGATGTAACTAAAATGCCTAACACAGGTAAAGTTATTTTTGGCACAACGGTCACTATCGTTAATGTTGAAACCGATGCTGAAGTAAAATACCAAATCGTAGGCGATGACGAAGCAGATATCAAAAACAACCTGATCTCTGTTAACTCACCAATCGCGCGTGGTTTAATTGGTAAAGAGGTAGATGATGCCGTTATCATTAAAACGCCAAACGGTGAAGTAGAGTACGAAATCATTGAAGTTGAGTATATTTAGTAGCTTAACCAAGCATTGAGAAAAACCGCAGTTCACACTGCGGTTTTTTTATGCCTGTTTACAGGCGTGGATTTATTCGGTACGTTGGCTACAAACTGTTGCAATGAAGGAGTAATAATGGCGAAAATTCAGTATCCTAAACCACTTGTTCAAGGTGATAAAATAGCCATATGTGCTTTTTCATCAGGTGTTGATAAAGCCTTTCATGAGCGCTTAGACATAGTACTTAATGGCTTAACAGCCAAAGGTTTTATTGTTATTGAAGGTGCCTGCTTACGTCAGTCACACAATAGTGCAAAGCAACGTGCTGATGAGCTCATGCAGTATTTAACTGATGATTCAATCGCAGCCATCATGCCGCCATGGGGGGGCGATCTCACCATGGAAATTTTACCGCTTCTCGATTTTAATGCGATAAGCAAAGCAAAACCTAAATGGTTGGTTGGCTTTTCAGATATCAGCACGTTTGCATGTGCATTAACCACTCGTTGTGGCTGGGCAACCTTGCACGCTGCGAATTTAATGCAAATTCACCCTGACGATCCCGATGTTTATTTAGCAAATATATTCAGTGCCATGTCACTTGAAGAAAAACAGCAATTGCATCAAGTTGCTTCGCCTTTTTATCAGCAAAAGCAAATTGATTATAAAGCTAAGCCTGAGGCTCAATTTGACTATACTGCTCCTAGCCAATGGCGCTGTATTAACTATAAAGATAAACGCCAAATTGAAGTGTCTGGTCGCTTAATTGGCGGCTGTTTAGATACCTTAGGTCTGTTGTTACCCTCTAATTATTATGCATTGCATGAATTTAAAAAGCAGTATGCGCCTGAGGGGTTAATTTTATACCTAGAAAATGCAGAGCTTAGTCCGATGGCTCTTGCACGTTGTTTGTTATCGTTAAAGTTGAATGATGTTTTTACTGATGTAAATGCGGTGGTATTTGGCCGCAGCCCTGCAATTAATAACGACTGCTACTTTGATGAATACCAAGCAATAGAGCTCGCATTTAAAGGCAATTTGTTCCCAGTTATTGTTGATGCCGACATTGGCCACGTAGCCCCTAATTTAGCATTAATTAATGGTGCTGTTGCCACAATAACTGCAGATTTGTGTGAAGGTATGGCGAGTAATGTGGTTGTGAAGACAATATGTAATTAAAGGAAGCTCTGATTGGCTAGAACTAGGTGACCAAGTTTGGTTTTGGGAGATATTAGTGTGAAAGTAAAATTATTATTGCTTGGCATGATATTACTTTTGTCCTGTTCAACTGCGAAAAGTGCTCTTTATGTAAATTCTGAAAGTTGTACAGTGAAGTTAAATAACACAGAAAAAAAACTGGGGTTAATTACTCCATGCAGTTTAGTGAAAGTTCATGATAATTTATTGAATTTTAAGAAATATGGTGAAACAGAGGTTTATATTATTTCTGGGGCACCATCACCGTTAGATAAGCTGTCGAGATGGTCCGTAACAAAAGAAGATAACTGTTCACTAGAATATCAAGCTGTTATTGTTAATAATGAAACACTATCATTATCAAAGGTGAAGGATGAAACCTTGGTTTGCCCTAATTTAGGCTTGGATGAAAAAGTGTATAGGCAGTTTCTATCTGATTAAAAGCTTATAAGCTCATTTATAATAGCCATTTAAAGTTACGCCTACATTAAAAGGCGTAACTAATAAGGTTTGTTAAACAATCTTAATTACAGAATTTTTATCTAAACGCGATTTTGGTAATGCAGCATTATAGTCTTGCTCTGGCTCGTGATAACCAATAGCGAGTGCCACCTCACAAACATAGTCGCCTAATTCATCTGCAAAAAGCTCTCCGAGTAAATCTTTATCGACACCTTCCATCGGTGTTGAGTCTAAACCTAAACGAGCCACTGTATGCATGGTATTACCTAAGGCAATGTAGGTTTGCGCTTTAGTCCAAGCAGCGTTAACACCTTGCTCATCAGTATTTAAATCAACAAAGGCGAAGGCGCCAAATGCTTGCTCTTTGTTTTCTGCTTTTGTACGGCCATTAGCAATATCGGCATCAATTACTTTTTCATAATCAGCACGTTTATAGCTTGGGTTATAAGCAAATAAAATGGTGTGTGATGCCGCTTTTGCATGAACTTGGTTAAACTGAAACTTATTTGCAAAACTATCATGCAGACGCTGTTTACCTTGCTCTGATTCAATGACCACAAACTTCCATGGTTGAGAATTAATAGACGATGGCGATAAACGTAATGCTTCTAAAATTACAGCTAAGTCTGCTTGGCTAATTTGTTTTGAAGCGTCGTAACGTTTACTAGTATAACGGCGTTGTAAGTCAGAAATGATTGGGTGTGTCATGATTTGCTCCCGCATGTATAACAATTAGGTGCAGTTTACGCCTTGCATACTTTGCGATAAAGCGCATAATCGAATAAACATTATCAAAAATTTTTAGTTAATATGCTGGTTGAAGATCTTAAATTAATCCTCAAGGTGGCTGAATTTCGCAGTATTACAACCGCGGCAGCCAAATTAGACATGCGAGCTGCTACCGCCAGTGCGGCAATTAAACGTGTTGAAGCAGCGCTGGGGGCTGAGTTATTTGTTAGAACTACTCGTCATTTGCGTTTATCTGCGGCAGGGGAGCGCTTTTTACCTCAGTGTCAGCAAGCAGTGCTCATGCTAGACCAAGCCACACTCGCGTTAAAAGGTGAGCATGATGAAATTGAAGGAGAACTAAGAGTCGCATTATCTTCAGATTTAGGCCGCAACATCATTATCCCATGGTTAGATGAGCTACTTGATGAGTATCCAAAGCTGAGTATGCGCCCGCATATTAGCGATAGTAATGTCGACTTTTACCGAGACTCCGTTGATTTTGCGCTTAGGTATGGCTCGCCATCCGACTCAAATTTGTATGGCTTTAAAATTTGTAATGTTCCGCGGCTGTTATGTGCAACCTTGGAGTACATTGCCGAACATGGCGCGCCGACACATCCCGATGAATTAAATCAGCATCAAGGCCTATTTTATCAACTGCAAGATATCATCAATAATGTCTGGGAATTTACCGATGGAACCGAGCGTTTTAAGGTGAAAATGCAAGGCCGCCGAGCATCTAATGATGGCGATTTGGTAAGGCGTTGGTGTGTGGCTGGTAAAGGCCTAGCGGTTAAATCTTGCATTGATATCAGTGATGATTTACTAAGTGGGCGGGTAGTGCCCGTGATGCAAAATTATCCTCACTTATGTGCTGAGCTTTGGCTAATATGCCCAAGTCGACAGTCCATTACACCCGCGGTTCGTCTAGTGCGTGATATATGCCGAGAAAAAACCAAGGCGATCCTCAATCAACTGATTGAAAAAGGCATATTAGATAAGCGGGTACTCGATAACTAATTACTTTAGGTATAGAATAGCTTGGCTTATTCATCTTATTGATTAAGCAACATTCTCAGGGCGGGGTGAAATTCCCCACCGGCGGTATACTTTGAAATTAAGTGAGCCCGCGAGCGCTTTAACTTTGGTTAGAGGTCAGCAGATCTGGTGAGAGGCCAGAGCCGACGGTGATAGTCCGGATGAAAGAGAATATAGTTTATCTATAAAACAGTAATTGGCTGCCTGCGGGTGGTCTTTTTTGCTGTGCCTTTCAATGTCCTGAATCTTTTCATATTTAATTTAATAGGTATTAAAAATGATGATTCAGTCTTCTTTACTTAGCCAATTTGGCGAACCACTTGAACGCGTTGAACGTGCTATTGCTGCCTTGCAGCAAGGTGAAGGCGTACTTGTAGTAGATGACGAAAACCGTGAAAACGAAGGTGATTTTGTGTATTCAGCACAGCACCTGACCACAGAGCAAATGGCCATGATGATCCGTGAAGGCAGCGGTATTGTGTGTCTTTGTATGGGCGATGAGCGTGTTAAACAGCTAGATTTACCACAAATGGTTGAACATAACACCAGCCAGAACAAAACAGCTTACACAGTGACCATTGAAGCTAAAACGGGCGTGACAACTGGCGTTTCAGCAACTGATCGTGTAACCACCATTAAAGCGGCAACAGCTGACAATGCAAAGCCTGAAGATTTGTCTCGTCCAGGACATGTGTTTGGGCTGCGAGCACAAACGGGTGGTGTATTAGTTCGTCGTGGCCATACCGAGGCATCTGTTGATTTAATGCTGTTAGCGGGTTTAACACCGTTTGGTGTTATTTGTGAATTAACGAATCCAGATGGTTCAATGGCTCGCTTGCCTGAAGTAAGCAAGTTTGCCAGTGAGCACAACATGCCTGTTGTATCGATTGAAGATTTAGTTGCCTATATCCAAGCAACGCAAAAACAGGCTTGTTAAAAGCTTTAAGCCGTAAGTAAAAAATAAGGCCACTCTTGTGGCCTTTATTTATTGTAATTTCTCAATAGCGTGTTTAGCACTTTCACTGTCAGGATTAAGTTTTAGCGCACTTTTGTAACTTGCTAATGCTTTTTGTTTATCACCAGCTGCTAAATATGCTTCACCTAAACTGTCAAACGTATTTGCTGAATCTGGATAAGATTGATTGTTGAGTTCAAACACCGTGATTGCGGCGTCTAGCTCATCCATCTGCATTAATTCATAGCCAAAGTAGTTTAGCGACCTTTCTCTAGGCGTATTACCCTCACTCACCATTTGCTGATAGGTATTCTTTAACCCTGCAATACCTTCACGTTTAAATGCGTTATAAAATTTACTATCTGCATGCTCTGTCGCTTTTTCGTAGGGTTTGCCATAGTAGATTGCAAGTAAGCCATTAGTCATGGGTGTGAGTGGCGCACCACCGGTGTTATTTAAAATAATAACCAGTAATTTGTCTTCGATTATTCTACTTATAAATGCATTAAAACCATTAATACCACCGCCATGTTGGATACGTGTTAGGGGTTTTCCGTAGGTGCTTTTATCAAGGTTTGTAACTTCCCAGCCAAGCGCATAATTTCTTTGCTCAGAAACTTGATACATCTGTTTTTTATATTCGTTGTTCAATAACTTATCTGTGTAGAGAGCGTGATCCCATTTTAGTAAATCTCGTGCTGTTGAATACATTGACCCAGCAGCATACGGGATAGACATATCTAAATAATCAGTATTGCTATAACCTGCTAGGCCATTGTCGTAACCCGATACGCGAAATTTAATGATTTTATTGTGAGAATCATAGCCTGTATTCTTCATATCGAGTGGATCTAAAATATTCTTCTGCAATACGTCTTGATATTTCTGACCTGTTACCTTTTCGATTACCGCACCCAAAATAAAATAGCCAGAGTTGCTATAACGAAACTCAGTGCCAGGCTCGAACACTAGATCATCACTACATAATAAGCGAATAAATTCATCAACACTGTAAGGGTTTCGGCTGTACTCATCACGAAACGATTTTGCTTGAGTATAATTACCAAGACCAGAGGTGTGATTAAGTATTTGCCGAATGGTAATTTTAGTGGCTATATCTTGTCTGTAATCAGGGAGGTATGTTGCAAGGTGATCATCGAGTTTGAGTTTACCATCTTGTGCCAATTGCAGAATTAACATGGCGGTAAACTGTTTGGTAATTGAACCAATTCTAAATTTACTTTTATTACTATGTTTTATATCCCATTCAAAGTTGGCATAGCCAACGCTTTGTTCAAACAGTACTTTTCCACCCTTTGCAACTAACACATTGCCATTAAACTGCTTAAAGTTATGAAAGCCATTAATAAAGTCAGCCATCTCTGCTTGCATGTTTTGGCTATGTGCGAGGCTTGAAATTGCGACTAAATAAAAAACTACAAGCAACCTTAGTTTATTAAAGAATATGTTCATTGCTTTCCTTGTTATTTGTTGGTTACATTAATTGATGTAAAACTTCATTGCGCATGGCTTGATTGATAAGGCTGACCATTCTGGTGTGGTCTAAATTACTGTAATGCACTATGGATACACTCTTATTTTGAAGTGCTTGCCAATAACTAGCGGGGCTTATTGGGTCAGCGTTACTGACATAGAGTGTGGTTCTATTAGCTGATTGTTTGCTGTTCAGTAGGGCGAATAAATCAAGCTGTGTTTCATCAATAGCACTGTCTTGAATTACATCTTTTGCTGCGTTTTTAAAATCATTATCTTTGACAAAGTAGCTTAAGGTGGGGTGATAACTTTTAGCTACGGACATTAATGCGGTGTCAAAATGCACTATTGGTGCAACCATTATCTGTTGCTTTACATTAGGCATTTGCTTTGCAAGTTGCATTGCGGCAATACTGCCCATTGAATAACTTAAAATATCAATTTGTTGGTATTGGTTGGTATTTAAAAAATGCTTTAATACATCAAGACTATTTAGACCAAACTTGAATTCACTATATTGATTGCTCGCAGGCATTAGGATGACATCTTTGCCAGTAAAATGGCTTAGCCAATGAGCTTGAAAGCTATAAATCAAACTACTCACACCATAACCTGGGAATAGTATAATTGCTGAATCGTTTTTCTGTTTGGCACCATTTATAGAGGTCAAAGTTGTTTCAAATGTTTCCATTTCCTCTTTTGATTTAAGTTGAAAAGTTATGCCAAATTGTTCACCTTGCTCAAAATATTCGATTAAATCATTATGGGAAAATATTCTAACTGCTAAACATTCATGTGTAGTGTTACATGTTTTTCGAGGTATGCCTTCGTAAACGGTATTCAACATTGGGTCGTCAGGGCCACCGTAAGATATCTCTTCTACAGGTTGAGTGATTTGATAAGCAATAAAACTCTGACAACCACTGAGGACTGAAATATAAAAAATGCAGAGGATAAAGCGCATAATTCCCTTTGTTGTTATTGTAGTACCTCCATTAATCACAACAACTTACCAATCAAGCAGCAATAATGCAATCGGATAATATTTGAACAAGGGTTGTACGAGGATTGTATTACCACCTAGCGGTAAATCCACGGTTATCTATGTGAACAAAACCACCGTGGTGGGAGGCGGGTTTATAGCGGCCAATACCGCCATTATAGCGACTCTGTTTTTGGAACTTTTCAAACACTTTATAAAGCACATCTACATCAGCAATCGTTAGTTTACCATCGCCGTTTAAATCGTCCATTCGGCCATCACCATCTTCGTCTACATATAGGTCAAAGGCATCGCCGTATTGGTGTCGGCTGTGTTTGCCATTACCAATTGAGCGATTGTAATGGGGTGTTCTATAGCCGCTGATAAAGGCAAATTTGCTTACTTTAATCCCTTCATTTTGTACAAACGAGAGCAGATCTTCGAGCATCATCAAGCCATCGTTGTTGACATAAAGATACTTTGGAAAGCCACTCACTTGCTTACAAATTACATTTTTAACTTGCACATGAGGAGTCAGTTGGCGTGTTAGGTCTTTCTCAAAAATTTCTATAAACCCGTTTGGCGCACTGTATTGTGTATAGCCTTTATAAGGCGCAGGGTAGAGGCCGATTTGGTAATTATTCAATTGCTTATTGTTAGCATTGAATGGTTTTTTCACTATAACGAGTAAGCGTTTGCTCGTTTTGTTGTTACTCAGTACTAGGCTATAAAACCCTGCATTTTCTGGCGCATAAACGGCAATGCTATTTGGCCCTAATCGCTCTGTCTCAACATCTGAAACTTCAGTTGGAGTAAAATCAGCCGTGTTATCAATTGTTAGCACTTGTTTTGCATCAAGTACAAGGCTGTGCAGCGAATCAGTTAATTCAATGGCAGCAACAGAGCATGTAGTTAACGCTAAGCACACACTAAAAATAATACGGCTGAAATACATAGTGACCTCTAAATTGTATTGTTTGCTAATGGTGTGGTGAGTGCTTTTAATAACGCGCCATCACGATTATAAACGTCGGTATAAAATTGTAGGCCCTCGTCGTTACCCGCAACGGTCCAATACATTAAAAGTACATCCAGCGGTTTTGATAAGCTGACTTTTTTAGTTTCTTTTGCAGCAATGGCGTCATCAATTTCACTACGGCTCCAATTATCTGAGGTTTCTAATATTTTCTCAGCTAAGGTGAATGGGTCATCAACTCTTACACAGCCGTGGCTAAATGCACGTTGGTCTTGCTGGAATAAACTTTTTGCAGGGGTATCGTGCAAATAAATTGAGTATTTATTTGGGAACATAAACTTGATTTGCCCTAATGAATTATTCTCTGAAGGCTGTTGTACAAACCAATACGGGAAGTTTTTGCGGCTAGCATTCGGCCAATCAATACTCTCGCTATCAACTGGGTTACGGCGACTATCAACCACAACAAAGTCTTTCTCGTTTAAGTAATTTGGGTTTTCTTTCATTTTTTTGATGATGCCACCTGAAATACTCCGCGGTACTGTCCACGTTGGATTCATCACGATATAACTCATTTGCCCTTTAAATATTGGGGTTTTGGTGTAGTTTCTGCCTACAACTACGTTGGTTTGCCATTTCAATTTGTTGTCTTCAAACAAATACAGCAAGTAGCCTGCGATATTTACCACTAAGAAGCGCTCTGTGAGCGTGTTATCAACCCAACGAATGCGCTCTAGGTTTACTAAAATATCATTAACGTACTCACTGTAATCTTTGTTGAGTAGTTTTAACGTCGCATTGCCAATCACACCATCATCAGCAACTTGATGGGCATTTTGAAAGCGTTTAACTGCTGCGACTAGATCATCGTTATAATCAGTGGCATCACTGTTACTGCCGTCAAAATACTTTAGTCGTTTTAACTTTTGTCTTAAATGCGGTACTGCTGGGTCTGATTGTCCGGGTTTTAATACCTTATTTTGCAGTGCGAAGTCAGGTAACTCGCCAGTGGCATCAAGCTCTCGATAAAACACAAGAGCGGCTTTTAAGCGCTTATAATGAGGCAAAACAGGTTTTAGGTTTTCAAGTCCTTTATCAAGGCTTTTTGATTTTACATGTTTGAGTAATGAGGCCGCTGCGGCATCTGGGCTGACATCAAACTGTTCATAGTTCCATGTGGCTGCCAATTGTTTTGGGTTTACCTTTCCGCGTATTAGGTGTTTTGCATAGGTCATGACGGCATCTGTCATCAGTACATCAAACTGGGCTTCGACGGCATCTGCTCCGCGTTTCTCTATTTCGTTGGCCAGCGCCATTAATGTATCAAAGTGATAGTCGTTAGGAGATAGCCCTTCAAGTTCTGCTTGCGCAATTAAATTGAGCGCTTGTTTGGCATATTTGTTGTCATCCCATACTCGTTCAAAACTATTTGCTTTATAGGTGGCAACAGTCATTTCAGGGGAGTGGATATGCTGTCCTTCTATACTGTGAGATTCACCAATCAGAATAGGTTCAAGCTGTTGTTGCAAGTATTGGTTCTCAGCAAGCACTGGCATACAAATTGATAAACAACTGAGCAAAGCTGTGTAGTGCAGAATTTTCATAGCTATGTCCTTATAACGTATTTAGTTATTTTTTGAATTGTATCTTTTTTGCTCATTTAAGCTTAGCAAAACAACAGGATTTATAGGAACATATTTTTAAATAAAAAACGCTTGGCAAATAAGCTTGCCAAGCGCTCGGTTGGGTTTTTGAGAGGGGTTTAATTACTGGTTGTTTGTAATTTTGCTTCTGGCTCTGCTTTTTTACCTCTTAGCTTGCCAATTAAGCGTTTGAAGTCTTCTAACGCGACGTACTGACAAGGGATTAAAATAAGCGTAATGACCGTTGCAAATAACACCCCGAATGCTAGAGATACAGCCATTGGGATAACGATTTTTGCTTGTAAGCTTGTTTCCATAATGATTGGTAATACACCAATAAAGGTTGTAATCGAGGTCAGTAATATTGCTCTAAAACGACGCGCACCGGCTTGCATTACCGCTTCTTTGATTGCAACACCTTCGGCGCGGGCTTTATTGACAAAGTCGACCATCACTAGCGAGTCGTTTACGACAACACCTGCAACAGCGATGATACCGAATACTGATAGGCTACTCATTGTCATACCTAAGATCATGTGGCCAAACATTGCACCAATGACACCGAATGGAATAACCGACATGATGATAAATGGCTGTGAGTACGAGCGTAGTGGAATAGCAAGTAACGCAAAGATAATCATCATTGATAAAGCAAAGTCACGTACTTGTTCTGCAACACTGTCCATTTCTTCTTGAATACGACCTGCCACATTACTTTCTACACCAGGGTAGCTTTTCAGTAGGCTAGGTAAGTATTCGTCACGAATTTCTTTTGCAATGGCAAATGGTTCAGCTTGGTCAGTATTAACCGCAGCCCACACGTTTACAGTACGTTTAGCGTTCTCACGGCGAATACGGTTTACACCATCTACAATGTTAACTTTAGCAACTTCAGCAAGCGGTACTTCAACACCCGTTGGCGTGATGATACGCGCATCTGTGATGTCACTTACTGCGTTACGCGATTCACGAGGGTAGCGGATCATTACTTTGATCTCTTCACCGTCACGTAAAATACGTTGTGCTTCAAGGCCGTAATAGCTAAAACTAACTTGTGATGCCACATCTGAAAGGGTTAACCCTAAGCTGTAAGCAAGTGGTTTAAGTTCAAGTTGAACCTCGTCAGTTGCAGATTGTAGTGAGTCATTTACATCGCCTACGCCTTGCATGCTATTTAGCTTTTCTTTTAACTTAGCAGCCACTTCTTTGAGCTTATTGATATCTTTACCTTCTAAGCGAAAGCTCACATCACCGTCATCACGACCACCGTTCATGATACTGTCTTCAATATTCAGCGTTTTCACACCTGGCAGTGGTGGCATTTGCTCACGCCACATTGCACTTAATTGGAAGGTATCAATAGGGCGTAAGTCTGGTTCAACCAAAATCGCCATAATGCGTGCACTTGTACGACCGCGTAAACTAACCGATAAATCGCGGATCATTGCTTGACCATATTGCTCTTCAAGTTGTTTATCGACATCTAAAATTAGCTTTTCAATTGTTTGCGCTGTCTCAAGGGTCGCTTGCTCAGACGAAGATAAGTTCATTTCAACCGAGATACGTGGGAAATCATGTGGAATTTTAGGGTTCGCAACAAATTTCACTAAGCCACCAGCGAACATACCGCCACTAACAATAAGTACACAGATAAAGCCAACAATCACGGTGTAACGGTAATGAATACAGCGACCAATAAATGGTGTGTAGTAATTATCAACAAAGTTCTTGAGGCCTTTATCCATTCCTAAGCGTAAGCGATGTAATGGATTTTTAGGGTTCGCAGGTTTATTTTTCATTGCCGCTAAGTGAGCCGGTAGAATCAGTTTTGACTCAATTAGTGAGAAAATTAAACATAGGATAATTACACCACCAATGGCTTTAGAAAACGCAGAGCCAGGGCCTGATGCCAGTGTTTGTGGTAAAAATGCGGCAATTGTAGTTAACACCCCAAAGGTAGCAGGAATAGCAACGCGTTTTACGCCGCGGACTACGTTATCTAGGCTATGACCGTGCTTTTCAATTTCAGCACTGGCAGACTCACCGACGACAATAGCATCATCAACGACTATCCCGAGCACCAGTATAAATGCGAATAAAGAAGCTAAGTTAACAGTGATATCAATAAAGCCAAGTGGCATCATTAAAAATGCACCTAGGAATGACACAGGTAAGCCCATCATTACCCAAAACGCTAAGCGTAGTGGTAAAAATAGCGCCAGTACCACCATCACTAAAATACCACCCCAAATCATGTTGTCGATCATCATGTTTAGACGACCTTCAAGGTAGTAAGTTAAATCAACAATCGGTGATAGTTTTACACCTGCTGGTAACTGTGGTGCTTTATCTGCTAGGTATTTTTTTAATACCGCAGCAACTTTAGTGATGTCTTGATCTTTCGAAGCATTTACTTCAAAAGTCAGTGAGTTTTTACCGTTGTACTTAGAGTATTGTAAGCCTTCTTCAAAGCCGTCGTTAATTGTTGCTACATCACCTAAGAAAACTTGAGCGCCATCAGGTAAGTGTAATAAAGGCAGATTTTCGAACTCTTTACCACGATATGCTTGGTTTTCAACACGCATTGAAATGTAGCCATTTTCAGAGCGAATTTGACCTGCAGACATATTGGCAGAAAAGCTGCGAACGGCTGTGGCAATATCAAGGAAAGTTAAACCATACTCACGTAGCTTATCTGGGCTAATTTCGATGCCAATTTCGTAGTTTAAGCCACTGTAAAAGTTGACCAAGTTAATTTGTGGTAAAGCTTGTAGCTCATCTTTAATATCATTACCAAGTTCTTTGAGCTGGTAGTTACTCATATCGCCATACAGCGCGAGTATCATCACTTCTTGCTCAAACTTTTCGCGGCGAACAATTGGGCGTTCCATCTCAGCAGGGAAGGTATTGATTGAATCAACCTGCATCTTGATTTCATCGAGTACTTCCTGCGGGTCGTACTTTTCTTCGATTTCGATCCAAGCTTGTGAAAAACCACGGTTCGAATAGGTAATTAAACGTTTAATGCCTTCGAGACCTTCTAAAGACTCTTCGACCTTAATGGTGATGCCTTCTTCTACCTCTTGCGGCGCAGCCCCTGGGTAGACAGCTTGAATACTGATCCAGTTACTCTCAAATTGTGGGAACATTTGCTTACGCACCGACATTGCCGTCAATAAGCCACCCACTAAAATGAAAATCATAAGTAAGTTTGCAGCAACTGGGTTGCGAGCAAACCAGGCAATAAGCCCTTTTTCTCTGTGCGTGGTCATGGCTTATTCCTCTTTTAACGCTAACTGCGTTGTTGGCACATTCAGTGTTGCGTCATCTAACTTGACCGCCATGCCTTCAGTTGGGTATTCAAGTGCCGAGGTAATCAGTTGCTCACCGTTAGCAAGGCCATTATCGGCGATCACCATGCCATTTTGTTCGCGAACGATGTTAAGTGTTTTAAAGGTAAGCGTTTCGCCATCTTGTAAAACAGCGACTTTTTTATCTTTAACTAAATGGTGCGGAACAACAATCGCGTTGTCTAACGCTCGGCCTTCGATAGTGGCGTTAATGTATGAGCCAAAACGTAATGGCTGCTTTTGCTCATAAGGCGTTGCTACTTGTGCTACTAAGTAATTCATGCGGCTACGTTGGTCAACAACTCCTTCGCTACGAACAATAGTTGCTTGCCACGTTGTTTGTTTACCTGCAAATTCAGCATTAATTGATACGCTTGCACCAATTCCTTGGTTATTTAGGTATTGCAGATCTTTATCAGCAACAGGTAAACGAATTTCAGCCAGTGACGTTGAGCTCAGGCTACCAAAGCTGTTACCTGGGTTTACCACACTACCTAGACTAATCAGGCGTTCGTCGATAATCGCATTGTAAGGCGCTTTAATATATGTGCGCTCAAGATTACGTTTTGCGCGTTTTACACTCGCTTGCGCAGCACGATAACTTGCAAGTTTTTCAGCAAGTTGTGGTTTACGTAAATAAAGCTCAGAAGGGATAACTTGATTTGAGTCACCTTTGATGCGGTCCCACTCAGCTTGCGCAACTGACACCTGTGCACGTTCTATCTCAAGTGCAGAGCTTGCTTGGGCTAGTCCTGCTTCAGCTTCAATGAGTGCTGCTTCGTAATCATTTGGGTCAATACGTGCTAGAATGTCGCCTTGCTTAACAAATCCACCTTGTACAAATTGATCTGATAACGACACAACCTGACCACTTACTTGCGCAACAAGCTCAGTTTGGTTTTTAGGTTTAACGATACCGTATGATTTTACATCAAGGGTAATGGCATCAAAGCTTAACGGTTTGATTGATACAAGCGGGCGCAGATCTTGTTCTGGTTTTTCTACTGGCGGTTGCTTCATTGAGGCAAATGCGAATGCCATTCCAAGTCCGCCGACTAATACGGCGATAGGGAGAATGATTTGTTTTTTACTAGCCACGGGATAGTCCCTCACGGTTGACGGTAATTAAAAATAAATTTGATAGGCTAAGCATACGCAATAAAGTGTTTACAAGGCGTTTGAAGATGTAACAAACCATTACACATATTACAAAGGCGCTACAAAGGTTCTATAAGAGGTACTCAATGACAGATCAAATGGCATGCAGATTAGGCTGTGGCGCCTGTTGTATTGCACCCAGTATTAGCTCACCGATCCCAGGAATGCCCAATGGGAAAGCAGCGGGAGAGCGCTGTATTCAGCTTGATGATAATAACCTATGTAAATTATTTGGTGATGAATCAAGGCCTAAGGTGTGTAGTGACTTTTCTGCCACTATTGATGTGTGCGGCACGACAAATGAGCAAGCGTTGTATTTAATTACCGAGCTTGAGCAGATGACTTAATGTCTTAAGGAAACTTTTAGGTATGTAATTTTATTTGCTGCTTCATTTATTAAGTTGAAGTACTAGGCATACTTTTTTAATTGCTCTTTCATTCCTATGAGTTTAACGTTAATGGATGACATTAGTTTAAAGGATTAAATAATGGTCAATTCAATTTCAGCTTTTCTTTGCTTTATCTGTTTTCTTTTGCCTATTACATGTAATTCTTCATCTACAGAGACAGTATCAGTTGATGTAACTATGGGCTATAACAATGGCTATTATGGGGACTCGATAGATGATTCAGAAAGCCTTTTTGATGATATGCTTGTTTTCATTAATGGTGATTTTGTCGGTGAAATGGTTGATACGGTTAATATCACACTCAATGTTGATCCAACTATAAAAAATACAATTTCGTTAATTGGTAAAGTATCTTCATTTGGTGAGGTGACTTTAACTGAAGAAAACTACCAAACTAATTCAGTGTATATTCCCCTTAATGAAAATCATGGCTATGCTGAGTGGGCAAATATGTCTGTCTCCAGTATTACAGAAAATACGATTGATAAAAACTTTTCGAGTTTTGATATTTCGTTCTCACATAATAAATTACCGATAGACATAGATGAAAACCCCTCTTTTATCATTGAATTAGCCAGAGTTGACGGTGGAGAAATAAATCTAGAAAAACAACCATCTGTTGATATATCACATTATTTCCATGTTGTGGATGGCATACTTAAACCTAAGTCTTTCGAGGAGTTTAAATCATTTTTTAGTTCAAGGGCTATATTTGGCGAACTCACTTTAATGGTTTCTGCTAGAGGTAAAGAGGTGGACGTAGACGTAGATTATTATGGTGAAATTAATTTCTATTTGGACGCATTTTTATTAAATGGAAAGCTGAACCCACCACACTATAATAGCAATGTATCTGTTGCTAATGTTGAAATCGAATTCTCTTATTTATTAAATAATAAAAAGTTAGTAAAAAAAGTCATTACTGATGAGTCAGGTTATTTTATTATAAAATTACCCCGCGCTAATTTGTCTTTTTTAGCCAAGAAGTTTTATGAAAATACAGAGTATATTTTAAAAGGAGAAATCTCCGCTGAGCAGTCACGCAGTAACATTCATTTTAACCTTTTGGCCGCGAGCGATAAAAATGTGAAGGCTTCAAGTAACCCGAAGTTAGAGATAGTTATTAAAAAGTCTTCTATATATGAACCAAGCTTCTATCGTTCGCTTAATAGAAATCGAAGAAGTCATTTTATAGATGCTTGTAGAATGAATAATCATGAGTATGGCTATATTTTTAAGTGCATGGATAGCAGCAAGCCTTAATTTGACGCAAATGGCCGCCAAACTCTCAAAATAAGTGAGCTTGTTATCAGCTATTATGCATTCTTTATAGAGTAACAATTTTTGGACTATTAATTGTGATGCCTAATTCTAAAATACTAATAAAAAATGTTTCGGAGATTGAAAGTTATGATGTTCTTGCATCGGAATCGAGCCTAAATATAGTCCCATACGAACAAGTTCTAAAAGATTATTGGCATGAGGTTATAGCAGATGCGCAAAGCGCAGGAACTGAAATTTGGGATGGGCAGTATTATCGATTAGAAAATATTGATGAAATACAACGAGGTTCATTGCAATTAAAGCTGAGCACTATCTCATATTCTACAACTCGCTCTTTAATGAAATTAAGCCAACAGCAGAATTTAGCGAGTTGCTACTTTCCATACCATGTAAATACAGGGGCGTTAATATCGACAAGTGATGATTTTTTTGTGTTTGGTCAAAAAACAACAAAGTCAGGTACTTATTATCTTGACCTTATCGGCGGTGGGCTTCAAAAAGATGAGTTGGATGTGCAGCAGGCTATTGATATTAAAAACAATATACTAAAAGAAGCATTTGAAGAGGCGAATATAACCAGTTCAATGATTGATTGGGTAAACCTTAATTCACTTATACTAACTAACACGATGAGTGTCGTTATATTATTTAATATCAAGCTTAATGTAGATAAAGGCCTGTTGTTAAAATCATTCGAAGATAGAGTTGAAAATGAGCTTTCAGGCTTACAATTTTTTGATCAACAAAGTGTGAAAGAATTTAGCTACAAAGAAAATACCCTCTCTTATTTGAGCTTAATACCGAAGCTTGTGAAAAATTTTAGCTAGATAATGTTATTCATGAATAGTAATAATGCCAGTCAATTGACTGGCATTGTTGTTTTTGTTTACCACGTATAAGTAGCGCTAAGAGTATATTGCTCGCCGCGACCAGGGGTACCCGGGACTTCTTCGAATGATTCATCCCAAATGTTGTCAGCTGCAAAGGTTACAAATACATTATCAAGCTGGGCAGGGGTGAACTTTAGCGTTAACTGCGTGAAGAAGGCTTCATCATCAGAGCTACGTAGGCGGTTACTGTGTTGTTTACGCCATTCGTTATCGATACGTAGCTCAAGCACATCCATTGGTTGCCATACTGCACCCAGTGTTACACGGTGATCAGGGTAGTTAAGCGCATAAAAGCTCGCATCAATATCTGCCGTGCCGTAGTCTTCTGACTTTTCTAAATAGGTGTAGCTGGCAATTAACTCAGTGCTTTCAAACGATTTATTCGCTAAAAACTCAACGCCTAAGGTGTCTATATCAACCGGATTTGCAAAACGAGCTGAGGTTGCATCAAAGCGATATGTCCAATCTGTCAGGTTTTTATCTTTACGGTAGAAAATAGCTGAATCTAAACGCCATGAAGACTGCTCAATCAGTAAACCTAGCTCAAGGTTATCGGTTGTTTCGCGCTCAAGGCTGTAGTTACTTCTGAATAATCCGCCCGTTTCACTGCCGCCAATAGCGGTATAACCGGGAACTTGTGTTGCCTCGGCGTATGATGCATACCAAGTATGTTCACTGCCATTTTGGTTAGCTACCTTAAGGCTTGCATCGGCAATAAAGGAGGTATCTGAGCTATCACGGTTCGTATCATCAAATGTAGCACCAACACGTACAGTAAGTTCTTTGTTCGCTGTAAGGGCTGATTTGTACTCAGGCAAGATACTTAGCTTAGTGTAATTGCGTGATGTAAAGTTGTTTTCAAGAGACGTTGATTCAATTGCATCAGCAATAAATTGCCCTGCATAATTAATTGCATAGTGGTCATTTAAACGGTGACGTCCAGAGAGTGCCAATGACTTAACGGTGGTTTCGTGAAACGCTTCAAAAATAGCTGGGTTTTCACGAGACAAAACGTAATGGTCGTTATGTTTACGATAATAGCCAGTCACTTCAAAGGTATTGCTCTCACCATACACTTGCTTGTGGTTAAGCATGAAAAGCTTGGTTTCCAGATCTTCGGTTTCGTTAAAATTAAATGGCGTGTAAAGGTTTGGCCAACCAAAAAACTTCTCTTGGCGTCCGAACATTAAATCAGTTTGTGAGGTAGAGCTTGCAAGTTGAATACGCGCTGAAGCACGTTCAAAGTCGTGGTCGCCATTATCAATTGAGCCATCACTTTTTGAGTGCGAGTATTCCCCTTCAATGCCTAATCGCCAATCAGGTTTACTATCCAGCTTTTGGCTATGGGCAGCATGAATGCTTTGTAAATTAAAGCCATTCGTACCTGTGCCAAGTGAAACGCTGCCAGTGCTTGTGATAGGGCGCCAGCCAAATGAAACTGTGCCAACCGAACTATTCATACCATAAAGGGCATTATCAGCCCCTGTAAGCACTGAAGGGCCTGTTAGCATTTGTGGCGCAATGGGAATTTCAGCAAAGTAGTGACCAGATTGCGGGTCGAATAATGTACTGCTACCAACACGAAAGCCAGTATTTTCAAAGATACCACCGCGAATGGTGACATCAGCTTGTGCTTCAGCCATATTGCGCGATTGTAAATCGACACGTGGGTCATATTCTAAGTTTGATACCGGCGCATCAAAGGTACCAACAGGCTCTTTATTTGCGGTTGCAGAAACTTCAACGGTGATTTGTTCAATATTGTTGGTGTCTTCTGCTAGCACTGAGCAAGTGACGAATAATGCGGGAAGTGTAAGCTGTACTGCGCGTACCATCTAAAACTCTCTATTATTTTGATTAACTCGTTGCAGTGGCCGTTAAGAGCACACTGGAAATTGCAGGTATTGTATCTGAATCACTGAGTTATACCACTCCAACCAGATTTCAGCTGGTAACAAAAAAACCGCGCTAAGGCGCGGTTGTGCAATAAGAGCTGTGTCTATTTATTATTTAAAAAAGATGTGTGTTTCAGTTTGATTTTTTATTTTTAACCGCATCATATTTACCAAAGAAAGTAATGATGAGAGCAACAAAAATACCCATAAATCCAATGACCGAAAAAGCTAGGCTATATTCAGCTTTAATATTAAAAATATTAAGCAAACTAGTTATTAACAATAGAGAAATACCGGAAATTTTTAAAATCGTCTGTGTTTTATTTAAGCAAAACCATGCTTGACAAGAAGGGCATTGATTTTCAATGAAGAGGCTGTTTGTATTAACCTTTTTTATATCTTTAGTCGCAATTATGGTTTTACAGTTTGGGCAAGTTAATTTCATTTTATTCCTTTTTGGATCTTTTCTCTAAGACCCCTAATTCCATTTAGAGTTATTTAAGTTAAAGCATCATAGCAAACTTTGATCTTCACAAACAAAAAAGCTCACAATTTGTGAGCTTTTCAAAATTATGTAAAAGGCTTATTGCTGAGGTTTTGGTGGGAAGTTACTTAGAATGTTAGCAACAGTCTCTTTGATAACTTCAGTGCGCTTTTCAGGTGATTGGTTCTTTTGCAAACGACCTTCTTTCGCACCACGCCAAACTAATTGGTTAGAAGCACGGTCTACCACGTCTAGAATTAACGTACCCACTTCGTATTCGCGAGCAGTTGTTTGCGTGTTATAACCCATACCCCAGTAATTCCAGCGTGCACCGTAACCTACGTTGAAGGTATCTACATCAATTTTAGTATCAACAGAGGCATGGTAGTTAATCAGCACATCTGCTTGTGCTAAATCAACTAGCTTCATACCGTTTTTTTCAAGTTCAGCATTAACGGCTTCACGAACCCGTTTTTCCATTAAAGGACTAATTTGGTAGTTCGATACATTTTTAGTCAAGCTGGCATTCGGTACCCAAGAGAAGGTTTTATAATTACTAAAATCGGCTGATTTGTCGTAATCCCAATCAGGCGTTTTAGCACAGGCTGCTAAAAATAGTACAGCCGTCGCGATTAATAAGTTCTTCATATTGTTTGCTCCTTGGCAAAATTTCCACTACTTGATTGATAACATAACACAAAAAATACTCAACTGAATGATTATTTAAAAACTATGGCACATTTACAAAAAAGTACTGTAATAGTTTGTAATTAAGCACTGTGTTCCACTTCTATCCAGTCTTTTTCATCGACCCAGTTTTGTGCGCCATCTTTAACAGTGCGAATAGGGACGATGTAATCACAGCTAACTTGTGGTTTAACTGAGGCAAAAATCGGCACAAAGCCAAAGCTAAGCGCGGTTTCGATAATTGCTTTTTGGTTTTGTGGGTCGATATCGGCTGCTTCATCGATATAAATCGGAATACGATACAAGTTTTGTTCTTGATCACTTAATAAGTAACGAATAAACAGCATACCGCAAAGTAACTTAATGGTAATACGCGTACCGTTAGAACCAGCTGAATCGATTTTTTCGAAGTGCTCAGTTTCACCAGCACGGTTTACGACTTCAAAACGAATATCGAATAAGTCGGTCAGTGTTAAACCAGCTTTTTCAGAGGCAAGCTTAATCAAATGATCTTTCGCTTCGTTTACTGCAGATTCGCTATAAGGCTCTTGGCTTAATAGGTCTAGGGTATCGCCTTGCTCAAACTGATTTGAGGTACTAATAATGGTATCAATGCTATCAACCAACATCTTGCGAGGAATAACATTAATTTTAAATGCTTGAAGGTTAGAGATACGGTGCTGACTAATGCCTTTATTAAAGCTGTTCATTTCGCGGCGTAGGCGGTCTAAGTCTTCGCGCAAGCCTTTAATGGTGGCGGCTACTTCAGTTAACGCAACTCTGCCTTGACGTTCAACCGCATCGCGCTCGTTATCAATGTTATGAAACGCGCTAATAAGCTTTTCGTATTTAGTAAACTCATCGTTTTCGTTATCAAATTTAGTAATACCTGCATTGTAAATATGCAGGTAGGTGTTACGTACGTTGATATCAAAGTTACGTAACTCTTGGCAGTCTTTATTGAAGTGGTGAATGAGGTCACTTAAGTTATCAAAATCAATACTGATTTCAATCATGTACGGAGTGACTTTGCCTGAGTAAACATCAAGGGTGTGATCGATACGTTCAGATTTAACTTGGCGTAAACGGTCAGCTTGGCGGGCAAGCAGATCTTTTTTCGACTTGATAATTGAGCGACGATCGCTGATTGAGCCACTATTCTTTTGAATATCTTGCAGGTAGTCGTCAACTTGCTCGCGTTCTGCATTTAACTGCTCTTTTAGCAGGGTTTGTGCATCGACAGATTGCTGCATCACTTCAAATTGTTCAAAACGTTTTAATGCTTCTTCTGAGGCCATTAACTCATCATACAAGGCATCTTTTTCTTTTTGCTTTTCGGCGACATTTGCGGCGACTTCGCGCTGTTGTTTAAACTCTTTCAGTGAGTTTTCAAGAGCAGCAAGTTGCGCAGTTAATTGCTCTTTATTTTCGCCAGTTTGCATTTGCACTGGGCTTAGCTTTTTAAGTTTAATCGTCGCACCTGGCAGAGTCAGTACACCGCCTTTCACGTTAGCCGATAACTGCTCTAAGAACTCCCCAAAGGCATCTTCGTCTGTGATCTCAACATCACCATTGCTGGTGGTGGCAAACGATAAGATATCTGGGTTCAGAATACGCGAAATCTCTTCAACTTCTTTCAAAGATAAATCTTCACGCATACGGGTGAATAAATTGAACTCGAGGTTCTTTAACTGCAGTTTTAAGCTCTTGATTTGCTTTTGTGTTTCGCTAATACGGTAATCAAGGGTGTGCAAGCTTTGCCCTTGAGCACTGCTTAATGAATGCGATAGCGATTCATAATCTTGTTTAAGCTGAGTAAGGCTGACTTTTAAAGTGGCTTTATTAACCAACTCAAACTCAGATTTAAGCGCACGATAGTCTAAAAACCATTGTTCAATTTGAGTTTGTTTACGCTCAATATCGCGCGATTGCTGGATATACAGCTGCTGCTTTTGTTCGAACTCGTGCTTTTCGTGTTCGATATCCTCAAGGGCAATATTTAGCTCAGTGAGTTGCTCTTGTTGATAGGTTTCAAAGTCAATCAGTGCTTGGTCAATTTTTGGCGCATAAGCAGCAAGCTTACCTTTTAAAACCGTTTGGTTTTCAAGCATAGATTCAAGAGCTGCAATTGGCTCTTGCATTGACTCAAGGGCTTTTAATTCACGTTTAGCGCGATTCACTTTATCAAATGAACGTCGCCAAACCTCATAAAAATCAACCCGTGAGTTTGACATATGGCGCTCAAATACACGTAGCATAAAGCGTTTAACATCACTGGCACCTAACTTATGCAAGTTAAGGATACGTCGGAAAATTTCTTTGTAAATCGCTGAATCTTGCACGTTATTGAGGGGGATCATCTTTAAGTTGATATCGCCATCAAATGGGGTTGCGCCGCCAGTGAGTAGGGCGTTTAGCTCTTGCGCTTTTAATTCAATTGGATTGAAACCTTGCTCTTTTAAGTGATTAAAAAGCTTGGTGAATTTTACAATGGTTTTGCCTTGCGTGTAGTGTTCAAGGTTCAACTTACCAGGGTAGCAAAAAAACTGATGCGCGTAACCGGCTATTTTACCTAGGCCGGCAACACCAATCACCACAGGGCCATTAGGCAGGTCAGCTTCGAGCAAAATATAGGATTGATCTGACGAAAAGTAGAATTTTCGGGTTTCGTCTAAATCATGGCCATCCCATTCTGTTAAACGTAAATCATTAATCAGTGGAAATTGCAGGGCATTAATTACCGAGCTTTTACCGGTATTATTCGGTGCACAAATAGAGCTACTTTTATCCAGCGGGATCACGCATTTTGCATAGCCAGCGGTATTTAAAAGCGCAAGTTTGCTGAGTCCGTATAGGCTTTGGCTTTGCATTATTCGTCATCTCCTAGGTAGGTTTCTTCGTTTACTTCCATCAATGCATCGATATAACGATAAATAGGTGCTTGCAGCATAAAGCCGTTTTCTACTTCGCGAGCTAGACCTAAACGCACCATACGTAGGTAAACGTCTTTGCGTAAATCTGAGCCTGAGAAGATTTCTAATTGATCAAACAAATGCTTGTTGATTTGCACTAAGGTTTGCATTAGTTCAAGGTCGTTTACTTCGTCAAACAAGGCACGCATTGGATCTTTACCGGTATTGGCATAGTGCTCAATCAAGATGTAGATAGTCAGTGCGATGGCACGCGAAATTTTACCCATATTTGGGGTGCTTTCGTCGCTACCAAAATAGTAAAAGCCACGGCTATCATGTTGTAGGTCATGGCCAAGGGCGTTAAATAACGCGCGATAAGCATCAATGTGTTGATCAAGCTCTTGCCACATCAGCGTGTCTTGTTCGCTAATGTGGTAGCCTGATGTGAGCTTTTTATTAATAGCTTGCAGATGCGTTAAATCATCTAAATTAATATCTGTCATGGTTATTGCTCTGTTGCTTTTTTATCGTCAGCAATCGATGAGTTAAATGGATAAAGAGAGAAGTGTTGCTGGGCAATTTTTATTTTTACTTTCTCTTGGCTTTGGCTGATTTCAAGGTCGCCATCGCTAATCAATTTTTGATACAAGAACAGCATTTCGTCAGCTTCTAAATCTGGGTAACTTTCATCTAAGAAACTAAGCAGCGGCTGAGCTTTTTTGCTGGCTTTTTTAAAGCGTTTTCTAAATTGTGTTTTAACGTCGTTGTAATCAGGAATATGTGGGCTTTGGTAGGCGGGCACATCATCATGTTCAGGTAGTTGATATTCATCGTGCTCAAAGTCAACTAAGCCTGCCATATAGGCCACAATATGACGTTGCTGACCAAGTGAAAAACGTTGCGCGTCTGAGACAAAGTTAGGCTGTACTGCACTTAACATGTTATCGACGCCATTTTTACGCACTAAACCAAGCACTTTAGCCGCTTGACGCGTAATTAGGTTGTTACGGCGTAACTCTTCACGCAGTGGCATCAACATATCGGCGCTTTTACGTAAACTTTCACGGCCAACTAAATGCATTTCTAGAATACGAGTACGTAATTGTTCAAGCATGCGTTTGTCTTGGTATGACTTACCAAGGCGGTCAATTTGCTCTATTTGCGCGCTAATTTGCGCTTCGATGGTATTAAAGCAAGCGTGGAAGTCACCTCGAATATCAACCATTTCAAGCATAGGCTCGATGTATTCATCGAACGCTTCAATTACAGCCTTATAGCGTTTTTGCAGTGATTGCACTGCGTTATCTGCTTTCGCTTGCTCAACAATATTTAAAATCGCGTTTTCGTTGTGGGCAAACAATTTCATTATTTTGCGTACCCGATCATCCATAATACGGCTGAAGCGGCGAAGCTCGTCGTAATCTTCAATTTCACCCGCTTTAGCAAGGCGATTACCAAGGCGAGCTAAATCATCAACAAGCACACTAATTTCTTGGGCAAGACCTAAGTGTTCTTCTTGTAGCAAGAAAGTCGCAAAATCGGCGATCGCACGGTTGATTTCTAATTGCGATGATTTTGCCAGTGGAATGATAATATCTTGATTCAATAAACGATTTGTTTCTTTATAAATGCGTTCATTTGACCATGAAGGTTGTTTTTGTTTTATCGCATTTTGTACGTCTTTTAAGCTGAAATCAGCCATCTTAAAACGTTTAAATAGCAGTTCTAACACCCCCCAATGTTCAGTAAGGGTATTTAATAACTTTTTAGCTGGGATCATAAAGCTCCAGTAAATTCAGACTTTGGTGTTGGCGATTAGTAGTAAATTATGTAATTGAGAATAGTTTTATGCTTTCTATGCTGCTAGAATCCGCGCCGAAACACTCGACTTACAATTTTTACATTATTATAAAGGTTGTTCAAACACCATGGTAACCCCACTTATCCTAACCCTGATAGCGGTGGCATTTTTGCTTATCGTTATAGAGGATATTATCCATGTAAACAAGGCCAAAACGACGCTTTTTTTTGGCACTTTATGCTGGATTATCTTATTTATCTCTCCAATTCATGGGCAAAGCCCAGAAACCATACAACATCAACTGGATCACAACATATTAGAAATCGCGACTTTGTGGCTATTCTTAATGGCTGCGATGACCTTTGTAGCGTATTTAAACTCTAAAGGCTTTATCCAGAATATTGTTCATAAAATTATGCCAAATCAAATCAGTGAACGAAAGCTGATGTTTCTGATTGGTGGTTTTGCGTTTTTATTTTCATCTATTTCAGACAACATAACGGCAACTTTAATCTCGCTTGCGGTGGTGATGTCACTTAAATTAGATCCTAAAAAATTAATAAAATATGCAACCTTAATTGTATTTAGTGTTAACTCGGGTGGGGTGTCGTTGATCACCGGTGATGTGACAACCTTGATGATTTTCTTAGACGAAAAAGTCACCATTGCTAATCTACTATTGTTAATTGCCCCTGCACTGACAAGTGTTGCACTGCTGGCGGCAATGTTGTCGGTGGGTATGTCGGGTAATGTTGTGTTTGAAAAACAAGCTGCCCGTCGTATCGAAAAAACAGATATTACCATTGCGGTTATCTTCTTCTCTACCATCATAGCCACGTTAACTTTAAGCGTACTTTACAGTGTACCACCGCTATTAACCTTTTTATTTGGTTTATCACTTATGTTTTTGGTTGCGCAATTTTTAATGCGCAAAAAAGACGTCAACAAAAAAATCATCGATTATATTCGTGAAATTGAATACGACACCTTATTGTTCTTCGTCGGTGTGTTATTACTCGTTGGTGCATTAAAAGAAGTGGGCATGCTTGCTAAATTTACTCACTTATATGAGTTGATGGCACCGGAATATGCCAACTACCTGATGGGGCTATTATCAGCGGCGGTAGATAACGTACCTCTAACTGCAGCACTTTTAAAAGCTGATATTGTGATGAGCCCTCAGCAATGGCTGTCGTTTACTTACGCAACTGGGGTCGGTGGCTCAATGCTTATAATCGGCTCTGCGGCAGGTATTATTGCCATGAGTAAGGTAAAAGCACTAACCTTTATGAGCTATCTTAAAATGTCGGTTTATTTATTAATTGCTTATACCGTTGGTTATTACGGTTCGCACTTAGCGGGCAGTTTAATTTCATAAAACAACTTGACAGCTAGACGTCTAAACGTTAACTTTCGAAGCCTGCTTTTAACAGCAGGCTTTGTTATTTTAACCAGGTGTTAACTTAACATTCAGAAGAGGTGCGATACTTAGGTAATTAATGTGAGGTGACGAACGCCGATGACCATTAATGAGGGAAGTACTCGCCGAGAAAATTAACCGGACGTCACGGTTATTTTTCGGTTTATGGGGCTGAATCCTCAAAACTGTCACCAAACTAGGTGGAGAGCTTCTGGCATGGACTACTCTTTATTTTCAAAGCACCCCCTTGCCGAGTTCTTCTTGAATTACTGTGGATAGTTTTCCACAAAAGGAGACGACATGAATACCCAATTAGCCGCCAACACAAAATCAGATTACGTTGTTGCAAAATTTGGTGGCACCAGTGTAGCTAACTTTGATGCTATGAGCCGCTGCGCTGAAATCATTTGTGCTGATAATCAAGTACGTATTGTTGCTGTGAGTGCCAGTGCAGGCGTGACCAATCATTTAGTTGCATTGTGTAAAGCTGATTTGAGTGCGGCTGAGCGTGACGAGCACATTACTGGTGTAGTCGCCATTCAAGAAGCAATCTTGGCAGAGCTGTCGCTTGATGCTGATTTAGCACATGGCTTTAATGAAACGCTTAAGGCTTTTCAAAAGCTAGCATCAGACGGGGCTAAGTCAGTAGCAGATCAAGATGAACTATTGAGCTTTGGCGAGCGTTTGTCATCGTATTTATTTACTCAAGTATTACGCGGTCAAGGTCTTGATGCGGTGCGTTTTGATGTACGTAAAGTGCTAAAAACAGATAGCCAATTTGCTAAAGCTACCCCAAATGTTGCAGCAACCGCTGCGGCTGCTAAAGAGCATTTAGTGCCGCTACTTGATGACCATGTTGTGGTAACCCAAGGTTTTATTGGTAGCAATGAACATAATCAAACGACCACTTTAGGCCGTGGTGGTTCAGATTACAGTGCTGCATTACTCGCTGAAGCAATTAACGCAAAAAGCGTGCATATTTGGACCGATGTTGTGGGTATTTTCAGTACTGATCCGCGTTTATGCGCTAAAGCAAGCCCAATTGCACGCTTAAGCTTTGATGAAGCGGCAGAAATGGCAACGTTTGGTGCGAAAGTACTGCACCCTGCAACCATTTTACCTGCAAGCCGTAGCCATATTAGTGTGTTTGTTGGTTCAAGCCGTGAACCACAGTTAGGTGGTACATGGATTGAAAAAGAAAAATCTCAGCAACCAGGTATTCGTGCCGTAACACAGCGTAAAAATCAAATTCTGTTAACGGTTAAAAGCCCAGAAATGCTCCTTGCGAGTGGTTTCTTAGCTCGTGTATTCACCATTTTAAGTGAGTTTAATATTTCGGTTGATTTGGTTACTACCTCAGAGATCAGTGTTGCAATCACTTTAGATAACGCACCAAATGCATCACGCCCTGAGCTTGATCAAGCTTGTTTAGATAAGCTTTCTGAGTTTTGTCATGTGTCGGTTGAGAATAACTTAACGCTGGTGGCTTTAATTGGTTCTGAAATTCAATTACGTCAGCAAGAAATGAACTTAATGCAGGTATTGAGTGATTTTAATATTCGTTTAATTTGCCACGGTGCAAGTAAACATAATCTGTGTTTCTTAGTTGAGCAAAGTGAGTCAGATGAAGTCGTGCAGGCTATTCACAGCCGACTATTAGAAAGCCAAGTCGCGGCGTAAGTCGTTAAAATTAATAAAAGAGCACTGCCAGTCAGTGCTTTTTTGTGCCACAACACTTATATCAAACCCTTCAATAGAGTTACTGCTCGCGCTGAAATTATGTTTGCTCAATTCTTCGAATACATTAGGAGCAAGTAGTTTCGCAATCGGCTGAGCACTTGCTTTTGCAAGCGCTTCTTTTAATGTCCAAATTCTAAAAAAGCACTGTGCCTGTTCATCGGGAGCGTCAAAACGGCTAATTAAGTCAACTTCATCTTGATGATAAAAATGCTTTGCGAGTTTGATAAAAGGGCGAGGTTTACTGCTTTGTTCAATATCAAAACCAAATAGCTGCTGTTCGGGGTTAAGGGCTGCGCCAATCAAGCCATTTGAATGTGATAAACAGGTCCACACAGGTTCTCTAACCGGGGTATGTAATTTTAGCTTGCTGTCTTTGTCATCAAACTGGCTCGATATTTCACTGAGCGCTAAATCATCATGAGGGTAAGCATGTTGATACAAATACTTTAACGTTAGGCGAGTCGCTAAGTACTCTTGCTTTGCACTAGGCACTTTGCGTTTTTCAAGCACACTTAACTCAAACTCACTAAGTAATTTATCAAGGGGTAAACTTGCAACATCAATACGTGCTGCATGCATTAGCATAATTTTTTTGGCCGTTGTTTGGCTTTGCTGCTCGATGATAAGAGTATTCGAAAAGTAGTGACTGCTCATGGTTTAACGTTTACACGAAGGCTCGTATTTAGTTTTGTTTATTTTTACAGCAGATGCACATTTATAGGCACGAACAAACGCAAATAGTTTACGCAGTTGACTGTAATTATGGTTTAATGAGGAAAAATAATAACAGATTTGTAGATGTATGGCACAAGTTCGTGACGGCTTTCAAAGCCGATTAGGTTTCGTTTTAGCAGCTTCTGGTGCGGCGGTAGGTTTAGGTAATATTTGGGGCTTTCCAACACAAGCGGCAAACCATGGCGGCGGTGCATTTTTACTAGTTTACTTCATTGTTATCTTCTTATTAGCGCTTCCAGCTCTTTATACTGAGCTGTATTTAGGCCACCAAGCGCAAGCGAATCCAGTAAAAGCATTATCTAATGCATGGCAAGACACAGCGCCTAAAGTGGGCGCTGCAGCAGGCTATATTGGCCTCTTTGGTGCGGTTGTGATGCTTAGCTTTTATTCGATAGTTGCAGGGTGGATGCTCGCTTATGCGCTTGAGCCAGTCGCAAGCTTCTTTGGTTTTACTGAGTTAAGTAACTTTTTACACAGTGACTCTATGGCACGTAATTTTGTGTTTACGCCACTGATGCTTATTCTTACAGCGAGTATTATTTTAAAAGGCGTTAAATCAGGTATCGAGACTTGGTCACGTCGCTTAATGCCATTATTGCTAGTGTTATTAGTGGCATTAATTGCTTATATCGCGACCCTAGATGGTGCGATGGATGGTTTTGCAGCCTATTTAGTGCCAGATTTTACTCAAATTCTTGATGCAAACTTAATTATTGCGGCAATGGGACAAGCGTTCTTTTCATTGTCTTTAGGTGTTGGTTGTATGATGGTTTACGGCTCTTATTTAAAACCAGATGCCAACCTACCTAAATTAACTGGCACTGTGGCATTGCTTGATACTGGTGTAGCCTTTTTAGCGGGTTTATTGATTATTCCGGCTATTTTTGTTGCTCAACATAACGGTGTAGAGGTATTTAGCGGTGGTAAATTGGTGGGTGAAGGGCAGTTAATTTTTGCGATTTTACCTGAACTGTTTAGCACAATGGGCCAAGTGGGTTTACTCGTTGGTTTATTATTTTTTGTATTAATGTCGATTGCCTCAGTGACGTCAACTATTTCATCGACCGAAATTCCAGTTGCATTTTTAGTTGAGAATCACAGTATTGAGCGCAAAAAAGCGACCTTATTTGTAACCCTAATCGTGTTTATTGCCTCATCACTGATTATCTTAAACTTTGACTGGTTATTTGGCTTAGTTATTATGGTGCTTACACAGTACCAATTACCTTTAATGGGGCTGTTCTATTTCATTACTGTTGGTTGGTTATGGCAGCGTGGTAATAAATTGCATCAAGTATCGAGCGGCCCTCATTATTGGTTTGCCCAGTACATTCGCTTTATCTGCCCGTTATTAATGACGGCGGTATTCGTGAACGTGGCGTTGTTGAAATAGAGGTTTGAGTTGCGAGTTACAAGTTTCTAGTTTCAAGGTGAAAGAAAAAAGTAAAAGGCGTGAGGTTTAAACTCACGCCTTTTTTAATTTAAGGTGCATTTGCCTTATATAACTTCGTTAGTTAATGGTAAGCCTTGGCTTATTTCATTGGCACTTTGTAATGTGGTACAGGCTATTTCGCTAAGTGCTTCTTGGGTGAAGAAGCCTTGGTGGCCTGTCACTAACACATTCGGAAAACTAATAAGGCGTGAAAAAATATCGTCTTGCATGATTTCTTCACGGTGATCTTTAAAGAATAACTCTGACTCTTGTTCGTACACATCTAGGCCTAGGTGTCCAAGCTTTTTAGACTTAAGCGCCTGAATACATGCTTGGCTATCAAGAAGTGCACCACGAGAGGTGTTAATCAGCATGACACCGTCTTTCATTTTCTCAAATGCGCTAGCATCAATTAAATGATGGGTGTGCTCGTTGAGCGGGCAGTGCAATGAGATGACATCACTTTGGGTGAGCAATGTGTCTAAATCGCACAGGGTATAAGGGCCTTCACCAGCCATTGGGTCGCAAACGAGTACCTTAGCTCCAAAGCCATTTAAAATATTAACCAGTGCTAAACCGATTTTGCCACAGCCAATGATCCCAATCGTTTTTTTAAACAGATTAAAACCAAGTAAACCGTTTAAATCAAAGTTACCTTCACGTACACGGTTAAAGGCTTTGTGGGTTTTTCGGTTGAGCGTTAGCATAAGGGCAATACAATGCTCTGCTACTGCTTCTGGGCTATATGCAGGGACGCGGCAAACCTTGATGTTATGCTCTTTGGCAGCATCAAGGTCTACATTATTGAAGCCTGCACAGCGTAATAAGATTGCTTTAATGCCAACAGCCGCCATATCTGCAATGACGTGTTTGTCGACCGTATCGTTAACAAACACGCACACTGCATCGAAACCTTGGCAGAGGGGGGTGGTATTTCTGTTTAAGGATTGCTCAAAATAACTGAGCGAAACAGACTCAGCGTATTCAGTTAGATTCCTTTCAAAAAACGGTTGCTCATACTTTTGCGCACTGAATAAGGCCAGTTTCATCATTTAAATTACTCTCTATCACCATTTTGAGGGTTTCGGGTTTGGTGCGCGGGGCATATCGCGCAACGAGTTGACCTTCTGAGTTTATAAGAAATTTGGTGAAATTCCATTTAATTGCGCGGTTTTGTGCAATTCCACGGGTATGGCACTTTAAATAATTAAATAAAGGGTGAGCGTCAGGCCCGTTGACTAACACCTTGTTAAAAATAGGAAAGCTGACATCAAAGTGTTGCTGATAAAAGGCTTTAAGTTCATTGCCTTCAAGTGGCTCATTATGGCCAAATTGATTACAGGCAAAACCGAGTACGGTAAATCCTTGCTGTTTATATTCTTGATAGAGTTTTTCAAGGCTTGCCATTTGCACTGAAAAATTACATTTGCTGGCAATATTGACAATAAGTGCTGTTTTTCCTTGTAGCGATTCAAGGCTGAAGTTTTCACCAGATGCAAGCTGGGCATTGAAACGATATATACTATCCATGTTTTACCTGTGTGTTTTTTAACGGTTTAAATGAACTTTTTTTCATTCGCTTTTTAGTTATTCGGTTGAGATAATGAAATTGTTACTAATTTATCACTCAAATAGGTCAGTTTTATGTCAATGAAAGTCGCCTTCATCGGATTAGGTGTAATGGGTTACCCAATGGCGGGTCACCTTGCCAACGCAGGTCACAACGTGACAGTTTACAACCGCACAACGGCTAAAGCGCAAAAGTGGGTTTCTGAGTATCAAGGTGAATACGCTGAAACACCAAGTGAAGCAGCAAAAGGGGCTGATATCGTTTTCATGTGCGTAGGTAATGATGATGATTTACGTTCAGTTGTTTACGGCGAACAGGGTGTGCTGGCAAGCATGCATGAGGGCAGCTATTTAGTTGACCACACTACAACGTCAGCTGAAGTGGCACGTGAAGTGGCTGCTCAAGCGAAACTACAAGGCATCGCATTTTTAGATGCGCCGGTTTCTGGCGGTCAAGCAGGGGCAGAAAATGGTGTATTAACCGTGATGGTTGGTGGCGACGAAGCTGATTTTAATGTTGTTCAACCTGTTATGGCTGCTTTTAGCCGTTTTAGCAAATTACTAGGTGAAGTAGGCTCTGGTCAACTTTGTAAAATGGTAAATCAAATTTGTATTGCGGGTGTGGTACAAGGCTTGGCTGAGGGGTTACACTTTGCAAAACAAGCTGGCCTTGATGGTGAAAAAGTAATTGAAACCATCTCTAAAGGCGCTGCAGGTTCATGGCAGATGGAAAACCGCTACAAAACAATGTGGGCTGGCGAATACGAATTTGGTTTTGCTGTTGATTGGATGCGTAAAGATTTAGGCATCGCTTTGGATGAGGCAAAGGCAAACGGTGCAACTTTGCCGATGACGGCAATGGTTGATCAATATTACGCCGATGTACAAGCGTTAGGTGGCGGTCGCTATGACACTTCTAGTTTATTAGCGCGCATCGAAGCGTTACATAAAAAGTAATATCCCCAAAAAACGCGACAATGATTGTCGCGTTTTTATTACATGCTTTGTGCGTAATTGTACAACGCTTTTAATATATGCAGATTTTTCTCGTTATCATCATTTTCATGAGCCAGATTTTCAAGAGTGATCATGAAATCTTGGCCACTGATCGACGGGCTATCTTCACCGTGCATTAGTTTGTTTTGACAATACTGGCGCCATTTTGCCAGTTCATCTTGGCTTAGTGTGTGTGGCCAATTTCGAGCGCGATATCTAAATAACAAGGTAGCAAACTTTTTATCATCAAAATCTAGCTGCATTGTGGCTAATTGCTCAGGGCTTGCATCTCGAATAATGGCAAATTTAGCTTTATCTGCATGGCTGGTAAAACCATCATAAAGTTGATAGTCAGGGTTGGTGGTTTCGCCGTAATCACGCTGCTCGTTAAACACTTCGGTCACTTTGTCGCGAAGTTCTGTGTTGGCTTTTAAAATAGCGAGATTTTGTAGGCACTTTTCGCGGTCAATACCTAAACGGGCTGCGTTCTCTGGTAACAAGGTTTTTGCTGGAGCAAGAATAGGGCACTTGTTTAAATGCACGAGTTTTAAGCCTACCGGTGCTTCGTCTTCGCCAAGGTCGCTGTGTTTTGTGTAAAGACGCGTGCGTAGCTCTTCAACAGGTAAATCTAATAGCACTTGCGGATCTTCAGTTAAATTAAAGCAAATAATGGCGTTTTTATTGACTGGGTGAAAGCTCATTGGTGCAATCCAGCTGGTGCAGCCTTGGCTTGCTGGAATTCGTGATGAGGTGTGCACCAATGGTGTCATGTTAAACACATCAACTAAATCAGCCAGTGCTTTTTTAGAACGTAAGCTAAAGAAAAACTGATACAACTTAGGTTGTTTTTCTTTTATTAGTTTTGCCAACGCTATGGTTGCCGTTACATCACTTAATGCATCGTGAGCGGCTGCATGTTCAATGTCATTGGCAACGGTTAAATGCTCTAGTTTAAAGCTCGGCGTACCGTCTTCTTTGAGCGGCCATTCAATACCTTCTGGACGCAGTGCATAACAGGCACGCACTAAATCAATAATATCCCAGCGGCTATTATTGTTTTTATATTCACGCTCGTAAGGGTCATAAAAATTACGGTATAAGCTGTAACGTGTGACTTCATCATCAAAACGGATACTGTTATAGCCCGCAACACAGGTGTTAGGTTGGCTAAATTCAGCATGGATCTTTGCCATAAACTCAGCTTCAACTAAGCCTTTTTGCATTGCAACTTGCGGGGTAATACCCGTTATTAAACACGCTTCAGGGTGGGGCAAGTAATCGGCTGCAGGCTTGCAATACTCAATTAACGGCTCACCAATAATATTTAAATCGAGATCGGTACGAATACCTGCAAATTGACTCGGGCGGTCCTTTTGCGGGCTTGCGCCAAATGTTTCGTAGTCGTGCCAATAAATTGTTGGTTGCTGTTGTTCTGGATATGCCATGCATTAAACCTTGCTAAGCGTTGGGCCGCTTTGACTTATTTTTGAATTGACAGAATTATGGCATAGAGGCTTGTTAGTTTATAGAGTTAAAGGTGCTGATGCTGTTTAGTGGTCGTTTTATATACCTGCGTGGTATAAAAAATAGCCTAACGGCTAGGTTTTATGCTTATATAGGGTCTAGTCGTTAGTTTTTACCTAAATTTTTATTGTAGTGGCTCGGTATTTGCTAACGAAAGCTATCTTTAACAATGAAGGAACAAAAAAATGACTTTATCAGCTTTATTACTATCTACTTTAGCATTCGACGCAGCACCAGCTTCAACTAACTCTGTTGAGCAACTTAAAAATTCTGGTGGTATCATTATTCTTAACCCTAAGAAAAAACAAGAAAATTTAAACAACTCAGGTGGAATAATCATTTTAAACCCTAAAAAGAAAGAAAATTAATACATAAAACCAGCCAAGTGCTGGTTTTTTTACGTCTAACATTCTAATATAAAAGAAAAAAGAGTTTCCGCCTGTGGAGTTTCTGCAAGAGCTTTATGACAAGTGGCTCGTTATTAAGCCTTATACTGATACATTTTCCTTCCAAGCTGTAATAGCAACTAGTTATTTGATCGCTTTAATTAATTCGTTGCGAAAAGCTTTAAAAGAAAAAGAGTTTTTTAGCAACTTCATTACTATTGCCAATGTTTGCACTAACTATTTGTTTACAGCTTTAATGATGGAATATGCTTTGGAGTATGTGAAGAGTCACAATTCAGCAGCAAGTGCACAAAATGTCTATTTGGGATTTGTAATTGCAAATTCAGTCATGCTTTTTATGATGTATAAACTTCATACAACGTTTAGTTATAAATTTAATAATTTATTTTTCAAAGTTTCAAAACTTTTCATTATTCTTACTCTTTCTCACTTTATTATTTGGGTAAAGTTTGTTGTACTGGATTTACAGCAAGAATTTGCTCAGATACATTATGTTTACAGCTTTATTGTGTTGTATATCAGCCTTGTACTATCATTTATAATGCTTTTTCCTGATGTATTACGGACCAAGTTTGGGTGTATAGTAACATTTAGTTTACCGAGGGATCGTAATGCTTGAACTAATTTACATAGCCATTGTCGTTTTAGCCATCTTGCTTGTTGCAAGTACATGGTTGATTGCGCGCAAAAATATCTTTGAAGATCAAATCAGATCTAAATCAGTTGAGGTAGTTTGGTGCACGTTACAAGCTGAGCATGAAACAGATATCAGCAAAGCAATTAAACTATTTAATAAAGCTGAACAGTTAAAGAGTGAAATTGCCACCTTAATGGGTAATTCACCGCAAGCTGCAGACTTTAAGTTAGCAGAGCCTGTTGGGCTTGATAGTAATGAAATAAAAGAGTTATCGCTTGGGGAGCTGCAGCGCTACTACGATAAACAAAATAATATATCCGATATCTACGATAAAATGTACAAAGGTAAGAATTAGTAAAAAGCCAGGTTATTTAACCTGGCTTTGTATTTTGAGCTCATTTTTTATTTGTTTTAGCTGAATATCTGCAAGCTGACTAAGGGCTTCATGAGTGTGGTTATCACCTTTAATTAGCCCTGCCATAGAAAGCTTTTTTATACTCTTAATAATACCGTTACTTACTGCTTGTAGTAACGCCCCATCAAGTGTCACTATGGTTTGTTCGCTACCATTAAGTAGTGAATCAAAGCTAACTTCAGAAGCTTTAGCCACGTTATCAATTAGTTCATAAGGCACTGCAGCAACTTCAATACTTTGCTCGCAAAAACCTGATGTTAACGATAAGTGCCTTTCTAATTCAGCATAGTTTTGCACCTTACAAAGCGTACATATGCGCTTAAAAATATCACTCACATGCTGTTGCTCGGTGCTGAGCGTTTGATTAAACATAGCATGTCCTTGCGCTGCTTTTTTGTTTATATTAAACGACTTTTCAGAAGATCTCATTAATAAAGTTAAGGTGTGACCGTTTTTTAGCCCATAAATAAGGCTATTTGATGATATAAGCCAATTCCTACTAATACATTGAAAGGAAAGGTAATGCCCAAAGAACATAACATGGCTAAACCAATGTCTGCATCGGGTATGGCTGCTTTAATCGCGGCAGGGGCTGCTATGTAAGAGGCACTTGCAACTAGGCTTGCTAGTATTACCACAGAGCCTAACTCTAGTTGTAATGCAGTACCAACGCAGACCCCGATTGCACCTAATAAATTTGGTGTTATAAGAGCAAATAATGCTAATCGCCATTGATGCCATGGAATAGGGCGCAGAGTTTGTGCAGCCATTAAACCCATTTCAAGAAGGAATAGTGCCAGCACAACTTTAAAGCTGTTCGTTAATAGACTCGTTACTTGGCTCCCTTGTTGTGTGCCGTACATCATGCCAATAATTACACCACCAACTAGCAGAATGACACTTTTGTTAGTGAGTGTTTCATGCCAAAGTGCTTTTAGAGAAAGGTTTTGTCCAGAACCATTACCAAGGCGGCGATACAGTAACAATCCAACAATAATCGCAGGTAACTCAAGCATTACTAAATAAAGTGTGACTTCAGCACCTACATTAAGTGAATTCGATTCAGCATAGGCTAAAGCAACTGCAAATGTACCTGCGCTTACTGAGCCGTAATGGGCAGCAATACTTGCGCTATTTGCGACAGAGAGGTTTAGTAGTTTGTTTAAAATAGGAAACAGCATCAATGGTATTAAGCCACCAAGTAGTAATACAGCGCCCATTTCTGGTAGAAGTTGCCAATGCAAATTGCCATGCAGCACCATACCTCCTTTTAAGCCAATGGTGAGCATTAACAATAGGCTAAGAGTTTCATAGGTCGCTTGCGGAATTTTTAGGTCAGAGCGAAATAATCCGGCTGTGAGTCCTAAAACAAAAAACATTACAACAATATCAGGCACTTTGTTCTCCTCTTGATTAAAAAGCGCCGCTATTCTAGATAAAAAATCACATAGTAAATAATAAAATAAATGATAATATCCTATAGGTTTTTATCTATGGGTTTGATTTTATGGATTTAAGGCATATTTCTTTTCGTTTACTCGAGGTATTCATGTGCGTTGTAAAAACACGCTCAATTAGTGAAACAGCAAGGCAATTACATTTAACGCAACCAACGGTATCGCAGCAAATTAAGCGCCTGCAAGAAACAGTCAATGAGCCATTAGTGATGGTTAATCAGCAGCGAATTCATGTTACTGAAGCGGGTTTTGCCTTATTTCAAACTTGTCAGCAGGTGTTTGGTCACTTTGATGACTATCAAGATTATCTTGCTGAGCTTAGAGGTGGTGAGAGAGGGCGCTGTAAAATAGCCATGGTTAACACCGCGCAATATATCTTGCCTAAGTTACTTGGTCCGTATAGTAATTTACACCCTCATGTTGAGTTGCCCCTTGAAATAGGTAATCGGGCTGAAGTGCTAGCCCGTTTTGAAAGAGGCGAAGACGATATTTATGTCTTTAGTCATCCACCTTCATTAGAACATGCAAAAGCAGGACGGTTTTTACAAAACCCATTAGTGTTTATTGCACCAACCAACCATGCGCTCGCGAGTCAGACTCAGGTCACATTACAAGACTTAGTATCAGAACGTTTTTTGCTTCGAGAGCCTGGTTCTGCCACACGAATGCTGTTTGAAAGTGAACTGCAAAGCAGAGGCTTTGTATTAAGCAACACAGTACAAATGGCAAGTAACGAAGCTATTCGGGTTGCGGTTGGTTCAGGAATGGGGCTAGGTGTTGTTTCTCGCCATGTATTGCCACCCCATGATACAAGTTTTTGTATGCTAGATGTAAAAGATGTCAATTTAGCTAGTCATTGGTATTTTGTGGTACGCACCGATCGCCATTTATCGCATGCGGCGCGTAGCTTTTTAAAATTTGCTCAGTTGAATTTAGAACAATGTTTAAATAAACAGTGGGTCACTAATGAGCTAAACCTACTCAATGAAAGCTTAAATTAAAGATTCTAACTACCGCATTTAAAATGCCATAGTTACAACTTGATTTCGGCCATTTGACTTGGCTTTGTACAAACCTTTATCGGCTTCTGCGAGCAATTCATTGACATTATTGGTGCCCGATTTATGTGTAATAATACCGACACTGATCGTAAGCTTTAGAGCTTGGTTTTGATAAAAGAAACGATCGTTGTGTATCGCTAAACGAATTCGTTCAGATAGGCTTTCGCCTTGAGTTTGAGTGGTGCTAGGTAGTATGACTGCAAATTCTTCACCACCGATTCTGGCCACCAAATCGTGTTCACGTAGTTGGCTTTTAATCTTTTTTGCAACCCATTTGAGTGCTTCATCTCCTGTTTCGTGTCCATATTGGTCATTTACTTTTTTAAAGAAATCGATATCAATCATCAAAGCGCAGAGTTCAGTCAGGTTATGATTAGCTTTTTCTAAGTAGCTGTTACTAATCGTTATAAATGATCTACGGTTTAATAATCCAGTGAGTGGATCTCGATTTGCTAGATCGTTTAGTACTTGCTCTGATTCTAAAAACATCATTAATGGCCAGATCATGGCGGTTAGAGTGGTAATTATAATATGGCTTATCAGAATGACCGCGAGAATGTGAGTTAAATCAGTATCAATAATGTCTTGATAATCTGAAACTAAAAGCGAAAACTGTAAAAGCATAATTAAAGCATGAATTACAAAGCATAGTTTTAGTAAAGCAAGATGCATGATGCGCTCAACCTGTAGTTTTCTGAGGGCAAAAGCAGCGTAGCTAAAGCATATGGCGATAATGGCCGTGGTGATTATTTGGTTTAACGGGGAGTCATGCACTGGCAGCAATATCAGCATGGATAGAATCACTACAAATGCACAGGCTTTATGATATTTTTTATCTGACTGACTGAAAGCATGGATCCCTAAAATTGCAGCTAAAGGCGCTGAAATAATGAGTAAATCAGCCAAGTAATGGGTAATTAAGGGGAAGTCGATAAAAGCACGCAGAGGTGCGGTGATCTGCGCAAATACGAAAAGTAAACACGAACTACCCCAATATAAATAGCTTGCTTGTTGTCTCAAGAAATATAAAGACAGTAGAAACGCCCCAATAATCACATTCAATAAAATTGAAATGCTGATTATGGTGGGTAAATGCATCATGATTTTCCCTGGATAATCACTCGACTAAAATCAAGTTAATTATTATGTATTAGTTGAATCTTATCAACCAGTACATTGTAACTATAATTTCAGACTTTCTAATGCGGGCTTCAATGTTGGGTAATGGAAGCGGAAATTGTGATTAAGTAATTTATTGGGAAGCACAAATTGACCATGAAGTAGAAGATCTGACATCTCTCCCATCATCAATTTGAGAACCCAACTAGGCATACGCAACATGGCAGGACGCGAAATTACATTCGCAAGTGTTTGACTAAATTCATTATTATCAACGGGGTTTGGCGCGGTGGCATTAATTGGTCCTTGAATCTCTTGATGTGAAAGCACAAAAAGAATGAGTTGGATCATGTCGTCAATATGGATCCACGACATCCCTTGACGACCATGACCTAAAGGGCCACCAAAACCAAACTTGAAAGCTGGCAACATTTTACCTAAAGCTCCCCCTTGTTTTGCTAAAACGATGCCTGTACGCAGCAAGCAAACGCGAGTTTGATCACCGTGCGCTTTCGTTGCGGCATGCTCCCAATCACGACAAAGGACATGGCTAAATTCAGGGTAAATATCATTAAAGCTTTCATCGATTGGCTGGTTTTCTTGACGGCCATAAAAACCAATGGCACTGCCAGAAATGAATGTGTGAGGAGGGGACTCACTGCGGCTAATCGCTTTTGAGATTTGTTGGGTAAGATTAATCCGGCTATTAAGTAAAGTGCGCTTTTGCGATTCACTCCAACGTTTATTGACGATTGGCTCTCCTGCAAGATTAATGACAGCATCAATCTCTTCAAAATTGACTTCATCTAACGACTTAACTGTGTGTACCTGATGAGTTAGTATCACAGCAGCTTGTATCGGATTGCGTGTTAGCACAGTAACCTTGTGGTGATTAAGTAAGAAAGGGCACAAATGTCTACCAATGAGGCCTGTTCCACCTGTTAATAAAATATGCATAGTGCTACCTTAATTAAAATCTGTGTGTATTTTTTATACATAGTGATGGGGCTTTTTGCAAATTTATACGTATAAAGCAGTAATTTAGATTAGTCTTCTAGCCGCGATTGTTGTGTATGTGATAACTATTCTTTGACTCATGCTTAGCGTGATACATTGCTTGGTCAGCGAGTTTAAGTAGATGTTGATGATTTAGGCTGTGATCAGGAGCGAGGGCTACTCCAATACTTAATGAAATATTTAATGTCAGCTGTTCGAGTACAAAAGGATTGTCAAAACGTGCTAATAAATGAGTGATCATCGCATTAACGTATCTGTATTTGGCAATATTATGTGTAATTATGACAAACTCATCTCCTCCATAACGATATACATCATCATCAGCTCTAACAGATGACGTAATTCGTTTTGCGGTTTCAATGAGAATTTGGTCACCAATTAAATGACCATACTCATCATTCAGTTTTTTGAATTTATTGATATCTATAAATATAACGGCCAGCTTACTGTCTTTAGAGCAAGTAGAAATGGCTTGCTTTAATGCAGGCTTTAGTTCTGTTCTATTCAAAACACCTGTAAGGTGATCATGACTAGCTTGAAAATTTAACTTGCTCGTTCGTTTATAAACAATGTCACTCATGCGTGCAAAACGTTTTAACACAAAGCCAATTTCATCGTTGTAATTAATCGTCAACATTTTAGGTCTTTCGCCTTTTTCTAGTTGTTCAGTGTTTTGAATTAACAACTTAAGAGGTTTAAAAAGCCTTGAATTAATGTAAAAAGCACAAAAAACTAACAAGGTCACTATTAGTGGTATTTGCAAAGTAACAAACCGAGTTATAAATAGTCTGTTTCTTTGGTAGTCAGCATTTTGCTGTTCTAGCTTGGCACGTTCAATATTTTGAAACAGTAAAATATGCTTGCGGATTTGGTCCATATACTGTTTCCCCTCATTCGTCAAAACAATCGCTTTTGCTTCTTCGATTGCATATGGCGTGTTTTGCATTACAAGTGTGACAGTTAACGCTAACTCCGCTAACTTTTTGTCGACTAGCTCATCTATTACTGCAAGTGTATTTTGTTGTTCGGGGTTACTTAGCGTTAGTCTATTGATGGCTAAAAAATGTTGTTTAACTTGTTCAAGTGCCGCGTAGTAGGGTTCTAAATAGTTCAGATCTTGCGTTAATAAATAACCACGTTGCCCGGTTTCTGCGTTCGTTATTTGATTGTAGAGCTTTTCTGATTCATCGAGCACATCATGAGTATGGATCACTGCCTCAAGCTTAGCCTGACCTTGTTTATCTAATACATAGATAATGAAGGTATTGGCTACCACCACTAAAAAAATGGTAGACAGCAAAAAGATGATTTTAATTCTCAGTGACATTGATATAGCGACAGCCTAAAATTACTAACCTGTAATGATAAAGTATTGACTGAGGTTGAGTATTTTACCAGTTTAAGTTTTGATATATGGATTCGAAATTTTAGCTAATTCATTAATGTGAGCTTAACAAGTTGGTGCAAATTGTGTTTATTTTTGGTATTTTGGTCCCGATAATAAGTAAAAAATGTATTTAAGGAACTATTATGCATAAGGGATTAATTGCAGGTGCTGCAGTTTTTAGTATGTTCAGTGCATACTCTCTTCAAGCTGCAACAGTCGAAAGGGTAAGTCCATCTAACAAGCCTCAACTTCAAAACCTGTTGTTAATGAATCAGACTCTTCAAAAAAACCAAATAAAAGGCTCTTATTTTGAAGAAATTACTTCTACTCACCAACACTCTAATAGTGTGTTAAGAAAAAGCTCATCAAATAAAATTCTGCAGCAGTATTACTCTGGTATTCCTATTTGGGGTCAGCAAATTCGTGTTCAAGAGAAGTCACAGCACATGAGTGGCTTTTTTGCGACCGGCATCAATGATGCGCAATTACAATTAAGAGCGAACAATCAATTTGATTTAGATACTGCTGTTAACGCAGTACTTGAAGCTGCTAAATTGTCATTAGACTTGCCATATAAGCTTATAAAATCAGAACGTTATATTTATGTTAAGGATGATAAAGCTCATTACGCATATTTAATTGAACTTGAAATTTTAAATGCCGAACATGAGTCAAAGCCTTCAGCTATCATCAATGAAAATACTTATGAAGTGTATAAAGCGTGGAATAATATTAAGCACACACAGGCGATGGGTCCTGGGGGGAATGAGAAAGTTGGCCGTTATGAATATGGTGAAGATTATCCTGCCTTTGCAGTTTCTAAAGTAGGAGAAACATGCTTTTTAGAGAATGATAAAGTGAAAACTGTTTCGATGGAGTCAGGCAGTGAGCCATCATCTGCGTTTTCATTCCCGTGTGATCGAAATACTCACAAAGAGGTCAATGGTGCCTATTCGCCTTTAAACGATGCGCATGCATTTGGTACCTCAGTGTTTGATATGTATGAGCAATGGTACAACATGGCGCCCCTGACCTTTAAATTATTACTGCGTGTTCACCAAGGAGATGGATGGGAAAACGCCACCTGGAATGGCTCTGCGATGAGTTTTGGTGATGGTGCTGATAGCTTTTACCCACTAGTATCTTTGGATATTGTATCTCACGAGGTAAGTCATGGTGTAACAGAACAAAATTCTAATTTATTTTATTTTGACCAATCAGGCGGGATAAATGAATCTTTTTCAGACATGGCTGGTGAAACTGCTGAATACTTTGTCAGAGGCACTACAGATTGGTTGTCGGGTGCCGACATCACAAAAAATAGAACTGCATTGCGTTATTTTGAAACACCGTCAAATGATGGTATTTCAATAGACCATGCATCAGAGTTTTATTCTGGTATTGATGTCCATTACAGTAGTGGTGTATTTAACAGAGCATTTTATTTACTTGCAAATAAGCCTGAGTGGGATCCGCGAAAAGCTTTTCAAATTATGCTTTACGCAAACCAAAATTATTGGGTTAATTCAACTGACTTTATCGATGGAGCATGTGGTGCAATAAACAGCGCCATAGATTTAGGTTATGCAGCAAATGATGTTGTTGATGCATTCAATACGGTAGGCGTTGTATGTAATAACATCCAATTCATTGATAATGATAACGATGAAATGGATGACAACTGGGAGCTGTTATATTCACTCGACTCATCAGACCCTACAGATGCAGCAGGTGATCTTGATGAAGATGGATTGAGCAACCTAGAAGAATACAGATTAAATTCGTTGCCAAATAATTCTGATACAGATGACGATGGCCTAACAGACTATCAAGAACATCATGAATATCAAACGAGCTTAACTAATCCAGATTCTGATAACGACAAAATGACAGATGGTTGGGAAGTCAATTTTTCGTTAGATCCACTAGACAGTGCAGATGCACAAAGTGACTTAGATCAAGATAGCTTCACTAACCTAATTGAATTTTTATTAGGTTCAGACCCAACTGATGCTGATTCTACGCCTTCAATTCCTGCAACAATCTCTTTTAACTTTAACGATAATCTTGTTCCTGAAAGTTTTAATTTTACAGATCCTTCTACGCCATGGGTAACGTCACAAATAGATGAAAGCTATAGCTTCTCTTTGGCTAATAATGATATTGACGATAGTCAAGCGACTAGTTTTGAATACAGCTTTGTAACAGACCAGACTAAGTATTTAAGTTTCATTTATAAACTTTCTACAGAAGCAGGTTTTGACCATTTGTATGTATACCTAAACGAGCAATTAATTGTTATTGATTCTGGTATTACCGATTGGCGCTCTTTCGAGCAGGTCATTCCTGTAGGCTTAAATACACTTAAATTCGCATATATTAAAGATGGTTCTGTATCATCAGGTTTAGATACTGTCTTCATTGATAACATTTATATCAGTAATGAGTTTGCCGATAATGATGGTGACTCAATACCTGACTCTTGGGAAGTTGTGCACGGCTTAGATCCTTCAAATCCAGATGATGCATTACTAGATAATGATAATGACGGTTTGAGTAATCTAAATGAGTTTTTACATCAGGGAGACCCCAATAACCTTGATACAGATGGAGACCAAATTCCAGACGGCTGGGAATATGAACATGGTCTAAATTTAACAGACTCTACTGATGCAATGCTTGATAGTGATAATGATGGATTTAGCAACTTTACCGAGTTTCAGTTACAAACTGATCCGCAGGATGCAGAGTCATTTCCAGAGCAATTGAATCTAACTAGTTCATTTGAAGATTCTAGACTACCTCAATGGTTTAACCATTCATCAGAGAACAATGCAGATTGGTACATTGATAATAGTTTTGCTACCGATGGTTCGCAAAGCATTCGCTCCGGTAAAATCTCAGATGGTCAAATGAGCTCATTCAGTGCTACAGGCGTCTTCGCTGAAGCATACCTTGTATTTGACTATAAAATAGAGTCTGAAGAATGTTGCGACTCTTTTATAATGAAAATAAATGGTTCAAACAGTGATATTGAGTGGATCGCTGGGACTAAAGAAGGGTCGGTAATAGTTAAAATCCCCGAAGGTGTTAACGTTATTGAGTTTTCATATTCAAAAGATGGATCAATATCTACTGGAGAGGATGCTGTTTGGCTAGATAATTTTAAGTTTATTGCTAAAACGAGCGATGCTGATACAGATAGTGATGGGTTGCCAGATTTTTGGGAAGTTGAAAATGGGCTTAATTTAACTGATGCTAATGATGCATCTTCTGACTACGATAATGACGCATTAACAGCTCTGCAAGAGTATGGTATTGGAACAGATCCTAGGCATTCGGATAGTGATGGAGATGAACTTCCTGACGGTTACGAAGTAAATGTACTTATGACCTCACCGATTAATGCAAATGTTACTGGTGCTGATTTGGATGAAGATGGTTATACAGACGTACAAGAGTATTATGCACAAAGCTCGCCTTCAGAATACGCTTCAACGCCTTCAGCAATTAATAACCTTTTCGAAAGCTTTGAAAGTGCAGGATTACCTAACCGCTTTACGGTGTTAGCAGCAAATAATGTTGACTGGATTTCAAGTGATACTTGGTCTTCTAACGGAGTGAATAGCCTTTCTTTCAATCCTAAGTTTGATGGCGAAAATTATACAGAAGTAAATGCAGGTTTTGCTATTGCTGGCTTGTTTGAGCAGGGTTTTATCACAATTGACTATAGAGTTAACAAATATGACCGCTTTAATGTTCAACTAAACAACGAAAACATTCACGTTCAATACAATGAGTCTCGTTTACTAATACCTGTCACTGATGGCTTCAACGTCATTAAATTTAATCTAGTTGATGCTGATTTTTACCGCTATGACCCATTCTTTATTGATAGAGTTATGTGGGTTTCAGAGGTTGACACTCGTTTAGATAGCGACAATGACGGCATTCCAGATTTCTGGGAGTATCAATTTGGCTTAAATGTCCTTGACTCATTCGATGCAAGTCAAGATTTAGACAGAGATGGTTTGGCTAACATAACTGAATTTGAAATAGGGTCAAACCCAACAGCTGAAGATACTGATTCAGATGGTGTGGTTGATAGTGAGGATAGTCATCCAGATGATCCAAATTTAGGAGAAAATTTACCACCTGTTTTCTCTGATTTGACAGCTGTGACAATTGAAGGTGTCTATGAAAACACATCTATTCCTAGAAGTCTTTATCCTGAGGTTACTGATAACAATAGAGCAGCAGTTGAGGTATACCCTTTATCTAGAACGCTAGTTTATGGCGAGAATCAAGTGACTTGGGTCGCTGAAGATATTGCAGGGAATAGCGCAAGAGCTGTGCAAACATTCTATATTACTGATATGACTGCTCCAACCATCCGAAACGATGTCGTCGTTATAAACGGCGAATTTACTGAAGAACAATTGTTTGAAACCTTGCTAGAGCAGTTTATTGTTTTTGATAGGGTGTCAGGCATCAAAGAAATAACTGTCGAATCAGGGCTAGATATAGAATTTGAGTCAGGGCGTTACTCTGTAGATATTATCGCAAGCGATAATGCTGGTAATGCAGCCTCAGGCACAATAAACCTACATATAAATCCTCGTATTGATATTCAGCCTTTTACCTATGTTTATCGAAATGTTCTGCCTGTCGTTGCGCTTAATGTAAGAGGTAAGCCGTTAAATGGTTACTTGGGCTTGAATTTAACTGCTGGCAATTATAGCCACTATTTTAGTGACTACAGTATCGAAGGGATCAAGAATGTAGTATTAGGAAATACGCTTGACTCGTCAGTTGATTCAATTGAGCTTGAAGTATACGACGGCGGTTATACAGGGGAGTTTAGTAAATCTGAAATAATTCATTTAGATGAAGATGCTCCACGTACTATCAGTGCCACTTATAAACAAAATGGTAAGAAAATGGCAAGTTTGGTCAAAGGGAATAGCGCCGAACTTTATATACAAGTATATGGCTTTTCAAATTATGAAAGTTTAGAGCTAAAAGTAACATTATTATCTGGTGAACAAGTCATCAATGAAGTTGACGTGTATATGAATGAAACATCAATTTGGAGTGGCTATTATGGTATTGAAGATGCTTGGCAAGGAAACATTACCTTACAGTATGACATTCTACAAAATGGTGAGTCGGTTCTGACGAAAACTGAGACTGTGCCATTGATTAATCATGTTACCTTTGATGATGAAAGTGCGGACACCGATGGTGATAATATCCCTGATATTGTAGAGTGGATAGGCGACAGTGATGGTGATGGGATTGTTGATTTCTTAGATAATTCAGCAAACACCTCGAAAGGGGTACTCGCATCTGACTCTTATGTATATACGAACAATGTTTTCCATATCATCAGAGCAGGTGACGTTATTCGCACTCACAGTGAGCACTTCATAGAAAATATGAATGTCGCTGAAGAGATGTTGCTTGATGCCTTCACCGAGATGAGGGTTGAAGATCCTCATTTCCAATTGAAGAGTGACATGATAAACATCAATGTTGAGCTCGCTCAGCGCACAGAATCAGTAGACCTTGCTTTACCAATGCTTGAAAACGCTTTATTGAGCGATGAGCTACAAGCACGCGTACTAACGTTGAGTGGTTGGAAATCGGTAGAGATAATTGCAAGCAGCGAGTTTAGTGCTGAGTGCAGTAATTGTTCAGTGATTAGGATTGAAGATGGTAGTGAATTTGACTTAGACGGCGAGAAAAATGGTTTTGTTGAAGTTGTCGCAAAACTTGCCCAAGAAAGTCTTAATAACGCACCGACATTGTCTCTTATTATTCCTGAAACGATAGAAGAGCTGCATACTTTCGTTTTAGATGCTTCAGGCACGTCAGATAGCGACGCAGATGAGCTAACGTATCACTGGTCTATTTCAATACCAGAAGTTACTATCGAAAACCAAAATGAAAGTATAGCAATCTTAAAAGTGTCAGAGCTAATAGAGTCAAAGCAAGGGACAATTTCTTTAACCATTAACGATGGTTATGAGGAATTTGTTCATGAACAATCTGTTCTATTCGTGCATGTAAACCAATTGCCAACTATTGAACTTGCTAGTAGTTATACAGTTAATGAGAATGCAGACGGTGTAATTACCGTTTCTGCGACAGATAAGGAATCACAGTCGTTAACTTACAATTGGACGCAAACGCAAGGTCTTCAAGCTGATATTCTTCAATCGAATTCGGCAACGTTAAAATTTAAATCTCCAGCTGTTTCAGAGGATTCATTGCTCAAATTCAAAGTAGCAGTTTCGGATGGGGAAGGAACTACAGAACAATCGATAGATGTTACTGTTAAAAATGTACCTACTACTAGCAATAGTGATAAAGCTGAATCTAGTAGCGGTGGCGTTTTTGTATTTCTCATTGCTTTGTTACCTTTTGTTTATAGAAGGCGACTATACAGAGATTAAAATAGCGAAAAAAGCCCCTTTTAAGGGGCTTTTTTAATAGGAGCAAGTCATTATAAATAATTTAAATACAGTCATAAATTATGATTACTACTGTTGTTATTTGAAATTCTTGGTATGCTTATTAAAGCAAAATAAAATTCGTGTAACTAGGGAGCTAGGTTGAACTTTCTGCGCCAATTTCACAACATCGTATCTGATCAAAATACTGACTTCTCAGAGAAAATAACAGAGTTACTAAAATTTGGTCTAGATGTATTTAATCTTGATTTTGCGATAATTAGTCGTGTAGAAAATAATGTTTACACGGTCATACACGTAATTGCTCCAGATGATGCAATTGCTGTTGGTACTCAGTTTGAACTATCGGGTACGTATTGCACCCATACGCTCACAGCGAATAAAGCGATATCTTTTCATCAAGCCTCTCAAAGTACTATTGCAGAGCATCCGTGTTATCTGAATTTCAAACTTGAATCTTATATTGGCGCACCTATTTTTGTAGGTAATAAAGTCTTTGGTACTCTTAACTTTTCTGCACCGCAACCTTCACCACCTTTTAATGATGATGCCCATGATTATGTTGAGCTTTTTGCGCAATGGCTTGGAAATGAGTTTGCACGAAATTCAGCATCAAAAAAATTAATAAAAAAGAACTCTATGCTTGCTCAAGTTGAGAAAGTTGCGAAGATTGGTTCATGGGAGTTAGATCTTGCATCAAATCGCCTTTATTGGAGTAAACAAACAAAAGCGATCCATGAGGTACCAGAAGATTTTACTCCCTTACTTGATAATGCCATAGAATATTACAAAAAAGGGCCAAGTAGGGATGCCATTGAGCTTGCTGTGAAAGAAGCTATTGAAGATGGAAAACAGTGGAATATCGAAATTGAATTGATCACAGCGAAAGGTAAACCTATATGGGTATCCACTTTTGGTGAACCTGAATTCAAAAACGGAAAGTGCGTAAGATTAATAGGTACATTTCAAGATATTACTAAATCGGTATTATTGCGAGAAGAACTTAAAAAGCAAAAGGCAGACGCAGAACGCACCTTAGAAGATCGTAGTATTTTACTTGCAAAAATAAGTCATGAATTACGTACTCCGTTGAATGGTATAACTGGCATGTTGACGACTTTGCTTTATGAGAAATCTGAGCAAAAGCGTGAAGAGAAGTTGAAAGTTGCGCTTCGTAGCGCCGATATATTGCTTAATATTATTAATGAAGTTCTCGATTTTTCGAAAATTAACCATGGAGAGCTGAAACTAGAGCCATGTCATTTCTTGTTAAAGACAATTTTTGTTGACCTTGCTTCGTTATATTTACCGCTATACCAAGAAAAGAACTTAAATTTTGAAGTTGATATTGATATCAGTGATAAGTGCTGGACTTACTGTGATAACACGCGGATCACCCAAATAGTGTCTAACTTATTAAGCAACGCATTAAAATTTACTGAGCAAGGTGATATTAAATTGCGCGCTGTCGCACAGCAACAAGGTGATGATGTGCTTCTAAATCTGCGGGTAAGTGATAGTGGTGTCGGCATGTCAGAATCTTTTATGAAGTCACTATTCTCTCCCTTTACACAAGAAGTAAACAAAGAGCGTAAAAAAGGTGGTACAGGGCTTGGCCTTGCAATAGTTAAGGAACTTATTGACTACATGGGCGGCTCTATTAAAGTTACTAGCGAATACGGCAAAGGAAGTTGTTTTGATATTCAATTAACTTTAAAAAGGGGAGTAGCTCAGACGTCTGACCTTATTACTGCCGCAAATATTGACTTTTCAACCTTGCCATTGTCGATACTTGTTGTTGATGATAATCAAATTAATCGTTTTGTTCTAAAAGCCCATTTAGAAAAGTTAGGTTTAACTGCCGATTATGCATGCGATGGTATTGATGCGATAAATAAGTGCAAACAAAATAACTACAATCTAATCTTTATGGATTGTGTAATGCCTGAAATGGATGGTATTGAAGCAACTAGTATTTTAAGAGAAGAACTAATTTGCCCGGTACATAAAACTTACATAGTTGCTTTGACAGCTAATACTTCAGCCGATGATAAGGCTGCATGTAAGCGAGCTGGTATGGACTTGTTTGTTTCTAAACCTGTTAAAAATACAGCCATAGAACAAGCTATTATTTCAGCAAAAGAGCACTTATTTATGTAATGTTTTTTCTAATTAACCTCACTAAATGGCTCTCGATCAGAGTCCAATAAAAAAGGGTTATCAAATTGATAACCCTTTTTCGTAAGCTTAGTTTGAGATTAAACTAACTTTGCTAATATATCATTAAATGTAGAGCTTGGGCGCATCGCTTTGAATGCTAACTCATCATTTGGTTGGAAGTAACCACCAACACTCATAGCAGGACCTTGTGCATCGTTTAACTCAGCAACGATTTGGTCTTTTTGAGACTCAAGATCAGCAGCAATTTGCGTGAACTGTGCTTTTAATTCCGCGTCATCATTTTGTGCAGCAAGTTCTTGTGCCCAGAATAATGAAAGGAAGAAGTGCGAACCACGGTTATCAATCTCTTTCACTTTACGTGAAGGTGATTTGTTTTCCGCTAGGAAAGTACCTGTCGCTTTATCAAGCGTATCAGCAAGTACTTGCGCTTTCTTATTACCAGCATTAACTGCTAAGTGCTCTAAAGAAGCCGCTAGTGCTAAGAATTCACCTAATGAATCCCAACGTAAGTGGTTTTCTTTTTCGAATTGTTGAACGTGCTTAGGCGCAGAACCACCGGCACCTGTTTCGAATAAACCACCACCATTCATAAGTGGTACGATTGAAAGCATTTTAGCACTTGTACCAAGCTCAAGGATTGGGAATAAATCAGTTAGGTAGTCACGTAGTACGTTACCAGTTACTGAAATAGTGTCTTTACCTTCTTTGATGCGCTCTAAAGAAAATTTAGTTGCTTCAACAGGTGCTAAAATGTGGATTTCAAGACCATCAGTATCGTGGTTTGGCAGATACGCGTTTACTTTTTTGATTAACTCAGCATCGTGAGCACGGTTTTCGTCTAACCAGAAAACTGCTGGCGTGCTCGTTGCGCGAGCACGGTTAACAGCAAGTTTAACCCAATCTTGAATTGGTGCATCTTTAACCTGACACATACGCCAGATATCGCCTTGCTCAACAGCATGCTCAAGTAAAGTTGTACCAGCTGTGTCTACAACACGGATTGTACCAGCTGCTGCTACTTCGAACGTTTTGTCATGTGAACCGTACTCTTCAGCTTTTTGAGCCATAAGACCAACGTTAGGTACGCTACCCATAGTAGTTGGATCGAATGCACCGTTTTCTTTACAGAAATCGATAGTTGCTTGGTAAACACCTGAGTAACAACGATCTGGAATGACAAAGCTCGTGTCTTGTAATTTACCTTCGCTATTCCACATTTGGCCGCTAGAACGGATTGCAGCAGGCATTGATGCATCGATGATCACATCACTTGGTACGTGAAGGTTCGTGATACCACGGTCAGAATCAACCATTGCAATAGCAGGGTTGTTGTCGTATACCGCTTGGATATCCGCTTCGATTTCAGCTTTTTTAGCTGCATCTAGGCTTTCAATTTTTGAGAATACATCACCAAAGCCGTTGTTTACGTCAACATCTAGCTCTTTGAAAAGATCAGCGTGTTTTGTGAAAACGTCTTTGAAGAAAACTTTTACAGCGTGACCGAAGATGATTGGGTCAGACACTTTCATCATCGTTGCTTTCATATGTAATGAGAACAACACGCCTTTGTCTTTTGCTGCTTGAATTTCTTTTGCAAGGAAAGCTTGAAGCTTAGCAGCACTCATTCGCGAAGCGTCAATTACTTCACCTGCTAGTAATGGTGTGCTTGCTTTAAGAACTGTGATATCACCATTTTCAGCAACATGCTCGATACGTACGTCAGTTGCTTGTGCAACAGTGACTGATTGCTCTGAACCGAAGAAGTCACCGTCTTCCATGCTAGCAACGTAAGACTTTGAATCTTTGCTCCATGCGCCCATTGAGTGTGGATTGTTACGCGCATATTCTTTTACTGAACCAGGAGCACGACGGTCAGAGTTACCTTCACGAAGTACAGGGTTTACAGCAGAACCTTTGATTTTGTCGTAAGTTGCTTTAACTTTCTTTTCTTCATCAGTTTTTGGCTCTGAAGGGTAGTCAGGTAGTGCGTAACCTTTTTCTTGTAACTCTTTGATTACTGCACGTAGCTGAGGGATAGAAGCACTGATATTAGGTAGTTTGATAATGTTAGCTTCAGGTGTTTTAGCCATTTCACCTAATTCTGCAAGTGCATCATCAATACGTTGATCTTCAGTTAAGTACTCAGGGAAGTTTGCAATTACACGACCCGCTAATGAAATATCGCGAGTTTCAACTTCAACACCAGCAGCGTTTGTATACGCTTGGATGATTGGTAACAATGAATACGTCGCAAGAGCTGGCGCTTCATCTGTTTTAGTATAGATAATTTTTGATGTCATCATCATTCCTAGATAGTTGGCGTAATGTTTGGTAATGACTGCTAACAGTAACCCTTAATTAGCCATATTCAACAATGCAAAAGATAGCTTTGAATTACCAAGCTTTAGGTACCTTGATAAAACAACAGCAAGCAGTCTGTTAGCTGTTGCCACTCAATACAAAGTATTAAAATAACCACAGCTGACAGACTGTAAAATTCTTATAGCTCAAATAAGCAAATCATGAAATTAGCCAAAAGCCTTACGTCAAAATGACGAAAAAGCTAAATTTAAGCAACAAGAGTGTAACAAGCTTGGCTCTAAAGGGCTAATAACAATTAATCAATTGGGGTAAACAAATGGAATTTCAAGGTAAGTGTAAGGATAAATTTTAGTGGAAGAGTAAGCGAGGAACTTAACAAGGTCGCTCGCTTGATACTCGAATAGGTTTTACCTAAGAGATTTCATCGTTAGGCGCAATATTCGTTGCGTGTAACCCTTTTGGACCTTGTTGCAATTCGAATGTTACATCTTGACCAGCTTTAAGTGTTTTATAACCGTCCATTACAATCGTTGAGTAATGAGCGAAGATATCAGTCTCGCTGCCGTCTTCTACGATGAAGCCAAAACCTTTGGCATTGTTGAACCATTTGACTTTTCCACAAGCCATACTTCTACATCCTTCTATAAGTTGACTAATTTAGTTATTCTAAACCGTGTAATTTGCTAGACTGACTAATGATTAATCAATCTATATTTGACTGTAGTTTATTTAGCCAGTCAGTCAAGTGTTTTAGACTATTTTTTAACAATTTATTTATTTTTTTATTCAAGTTTGCTTGAGTTCTAAAGACAAGACTATATTTAATTATGAGTGGCATGAAAGATTCTGGTGTTATTGAAACGGTTCGCGATAGTGAAAAGCAAAAATTGCAACCACCGCGAAAATATAAGGTCATTTTAAATAACGATGATTACACGCCTATGGACTTTGTGATAGAAGTACTAATGACGTTTTTTAATATGGATAGCGATAGAGCAACAGATGTGATGCTTCAAGTTCATCATAATGGTAAAGCGATATGCGGTGTTTACAGCGCTGATGTAGCTCATACCAAAGCTGAACAAGTTAATCGTTACGCACGAGACAACGAGCATCCACTGCTATGTAGTTGTGAGCAGGAATAAATACCAAGGTAGGGTGAACTAATTAGCCCGTCACAACGGTATATAAATATTATCTCAGTAAGGGGTTGCCAATGCTAAACAAAGACTTAGAACTAACCTTAAATGCGGCGTTTCGCGAAGCGAGAACACGTCGTCATGAATTTATGACCGTCGAGCATCTTTTACTTGCACTGCTCGATAACCCTTCTGCTGGGGAAGCGCTTAACGCCTGCGGCGTAGATATGGGCGCATTAAAAGTCGAATTATCAGATTTTATTGACGAAACAACACCGGTTATTCCTGATCTTGAGGAAGATAGAGAAACACAACCGACGTTAGGTTTTCAGCGTGTATTACAGCGCGCTGTATTTCACGTGCAGTCATCAGGCAAAAACGAAGTTACTGGCGTGAATGTGCTAGTGGCAATTTTTTCTGAACAAGAGAGCCAAGCAGTTTATTTACTTAAAAAATCAGATGTTAATCGTTTGGATATTGTTAACTTTATTTCGCATGGTATTTCTAAAACAGATGACGACATTGGCGGTGAAGATCACGATGACATTCATGAAGAAGTGCAAGAAGTGCAAGGTGAAGAGCCAACTAAGCTTGAAAACTTTACGACCAACCTGAATCAACAGGCCATTGATGGCAATATTGACCCATTAGTGGGCCGCGACAACGAAGTTGAACGCACAGTACAAGTGTTATGTCGTCGTAAGAAAAATAACCCGCTATTGGTTGGTGAAGCAGGGGTGGGTAAAACAGCCATAGCTGAAGGCCTAGCTTATCGTATTGTAAACAAAGAAGTACCTGAAGTGATTGCCGATGCAGTTGTTTACTCACTCGACATGGGCGCGTTATTAGCGGGTACTAAATACCGTGGCGACTTCGAAAAACGTTTCAAATCGCTACTTAAAGAGTTACAGGCTAAACCAGGTTCAATTTTATTTATTGATGAAATTCATACCATCATTGGCGCCGGTGCAGCATCGGGCGGGGTAATGGATGCATCGAACCTAATCAAACCGCTACTTTCAAGTGGTAAACTGCGCTGCATGGGCTCGACTACTTATAATGAGTTCAAGAATATCTTTGAAAAAGACCGTGCGCTAGTACGTCGTTTCCAAAAAATTGATGTGCTTGAACCAAGTGTGGCTGATACCACGAAGATTCTTAACGGCTTAAAAGAGCGTTACGAAGAGCACCATGGTATTCGTTACACACAAAAAGCATTGAAAGCAGCTGCAGAACTTAGTGCTAAATACATAAATGAACGTCACTTACCAGACAAGGCTATTGATGTTATTGATGAGGCTGGTGCTAATCAACGTTTACAGCCAGTTTCTAAACGTAAGAAAACAATTGGCGTGGCTGATATCGAGCTAATTGTATCTAAGATGGCGCGTATCCCTCAGCAAAGCGTTTCGTCAAGCGATAAAGAAACACTTAAAAACCTTGATCGTAACCTGAAGATGCTAGTGTTTGGTCAAGACCAATCAATCGATGCGTTGACTTCAGCAATTCGCTTATCACGCTCAGGTCTTGCTAACGAAGATAAACCAGTGGGTTCGTTCTTATTTGCAGGCCCAACAGGAGTTGGTAAAACAGAAGTTACTAAGCAGCTTGCTAAGTGTATGGGTGTTGAGTTTATTCGTTTTGATATGTCTGAATATGTTGAACGTCATGCGGTCAGTCGTCTAATTGGTGCACCTCCTGGCTATGTAGGTTTTGAGCAAGGTGGTTTATTAACTGAAGCGGTAATTAAAAATCCGCATGCAGTTGTACTACTAGACGAAATTGAAAAAGCACATTCAGATATTTACAACATTCTACTGCAAGTAATGGATCACGGTACACTTACTGATAATAACGGTCGTAAAGCCGATTTCAGAAATGTAGTATTGGTGATGACGACGAATGCGGGTGTTCAAGAGACTGTACGTAAGTCAATTGGCTTTACTGAGCAAGACCATTCTCATGATGCGATGAGTGAAATCAACAAAGTGTTTTCACCTGAGTTTAGAAACCGTTTAGATAACATCATTTGGTTTAATCACCTTGAGAAAGAGATTATCTTGCAAGTGGTTGATAAGTTCATTGTTGAGTTACAAGCGCAACTTGATAAGAAGTCGGTTAATCTTGAGCTTACATCCAAAGCAAGAGAGTGGTTGGCAGATAAAGGCTACGATAAAGCAATGGGGGCACGTCCGATGGCACGTGTTATCCAAGATGAGCTTAAAAAGCCACTGGCAAATGCAATCTTGTTTGGTGAGCTAGCCGATGGTGGTTCGGTTAAAGTATCTGTGAAAGATAAGAAAATCCACTTTGACTTTGAAACTAGCCTAGAAACAGCTTAAGTTGTTTTTAGCTGAAAACAAAAAGCCCAGCAATTGCTGGGCTTTTTGTTTATTAAATGGAATTAAAACTAAGTTAGTTTTAACACCATTTAACAAACGCTTTTAGCTCTTTGTAATAAACACACCTGCTCATTCAAAGCAGCAAAAAGCTAAATCTCTCGTTAACGCACTAACTTAGCGAGCACGGAATACGATGCGACCTTTCGATAAATCGTAAGGAGTCATTTCTACGGTTACTTTGTCGCCAGTTAAGATGCGGATGTAGTTTTTGCGCATTTTACCAGAGATATGAGCCACAACAACGTGACCATTTTCTAGCTCAACTCGGAACATTGTATTTGGTAAAGTATCAAGGACCGTACCTTGCATTTCGATTACGTCTTCTTTCGCCATGTTTAGCGTAACACCTCTTTAATAGTTAAACGCTGCAGATTTTGCCGAAAATACAGCAATAAGTAAAGCTACAGGGCTCAATTTTGTAAATTAAATCGCCAACCACTCGTCGCCAATGTGCTTTTGTGCAGGCAAAAATTGGGTTTTATATTTCATTTTAGTGCATTCGTCGATTTGGTAACCTAAATAGACAAATTGTTTTGCTTGTTGTTTTGCAAATTTAATTTGTTCCATGATCATGATGCTACCAATACTGTATTGCTCATAATCGGGATCAAAAAAGGTATAAATCGCTGATAGGGCATTAGTCATGCAATCGGTTACCGCAACGGCAACTAACTTATCGCCATCTTTTAACTCTATAAATGTAACGGGTAGCCACTGGCAAAACAAAAAGCTTTCGTACTGACTTTGGTCAGGCGGAAACATTGAACCATCTTGATGTCTTTGCGTGATGTATTTGCAATATAACGGGTAGTATTCTGCGCGTTCGTACTCACTATAACTGACCGTGAAAACCTTATTTGCTTTATTTAATTTGCGCTTTTGCGATTTTGAAGGAGTAAATTGTTGGGCTAAAACGCGCACTGAATTACAGGCATTACAAATAGGGCAATGTGGACGATAGATTTGGTCGCCACTGCGTCTAAAGCCTAATGCTAATAATTGTTCAAATTTATCAGGGCAATAACAACTCGGATCAAGTATAACAAGTAGTTGTTCCTGACGGTCGGGTAAATAACTGCAATCGAATTGCTGGCTTAAACCAAGCCTAGCGGGTAAGTGCTCAGTCATAAATATTAATCAACTCTTGTGGTTGCCACATATCTTTTTTAGGCACATAACTGTGTGCTAATTTAAGTCTAGTTAAAAATTCTCTACGTGGGATAACTTTTGCACCTAAAGTGATTAAATAAGGGTTTTCTAGTTGGCAATCAATAAAATGGGCTTGGTGTTTGATAAGCCAATTAACTAATGCCCACATCGCCAGTTTCGAACCATTACTGACTTGATGGAACATTGATTCACCACAAAAAATACCGTTTTGCATAATGCCATAGAGGCCAGCTACCAGTTCATCTTCATGCCAAATCTCAAGACTGTGTGCTAACCCCTGATGGTGCGCTTCAATATAGGCATGCATCATTTGCTCTGTGATCCAGGTACCTTCCGCATCGATACGTTGCTCACGGCAAGCATTAATAACATGGGCAAATGCGTGATTAATAGTGACACGCACAGGAAAACGCTTTAAATGCTTTTTTAAGCTGCGACTGACATGAAATTCATTTAGCTCAATAACACCACGCATGCTCGGTGACCACCACATGATGGGCTCATAGTCACTAAACCAAGGAAAAATACCGGTGTTGTAGGCATTTTTAATGCGCTCAACTGATAAATCACCGCCAATTGCCAACAGGCCATCGGGCTCATCAAGGGCGAGTTCTGGGTCTGGAAAATCAACAGTCTCGGTCGAGAGTTGGTACAGTTGCTTGATCATATCAGCTTGTCGTTATTCTTTGTTCTAATTTTAACAAAATTTTAGCTATAAAAAAGGGGCTGTTTTACAACAGCCCCCAGTATTTAGTGCTTTAGATCAACTAATTTATAGGTTATCTAAAAAGCGTTCAGCATCAAGTGCAGCCATACAGCCAGTACCTGCTGATGTGATTGCTTGGCGATAAATGTGGTCAGACACGTCACCTGCAGCAAATACACCTGGTACACTTGTTTGTGTTGCGTTACCGTTTAAACCAGATTGAACAACTAAATAGCCGTCTTTCATTTCTAGCTGGCCTTCAAACATGTCAGTGTTTGGCTTGTGGCCAATTGCAATGAATACACCGGCAAGATCTAAGTTTTCTGTTTCTTCAGAATCAGTTGCTTTAATACGGATGCCAGTAACGCCCATTTCATCACCAAGCACTTCATCTAATGTGCGGTTGTAATGTAAAACAACGTTACCGTTTTCAGCTTTTTCTTTTAAACGATCAGCTAAGATCTTCTCACTGCGGAAGCTGTCACGACGGTGGATAACGTGAACTTCATCAGCGATATTTGATAAGTAAAGTGCTTCTTCAACAGCAGTGTTACCACCGCCCACAACCGCTACTTTTTGACCACGGTAGAAGAAACCATCACAGGTTGCACAAGCAGAAACACCACGACCTTGGAAGTTAGTCTCTGATTCTAAACCTAAGTATTTAGCTGACGCGCCAGTTGCGATAATTAATGCATCACATGTATATGTGCCAGAGTCACCAGTTAAAGTGAAAGGGCGCTTCGAAACATCAACTTTATTAATGTGATCAAAAACGATTTCAGTTTCGAAACGTTCAGCATGCTCTTTCATACGGTCCATTAATGCTGGACCTGTTAAACCGTGTGCATCGCCAGGCCAGTTTTCAACTTCAGTAGTTGTCGTTAATTGACCACCTTGCTGAATACCAGTGATAAGAACAGGGTTAAGGTTAGCACGGGCTGCGTATACCGCTGCCGTGTAGCCCGCAGGGCCAGAACCTAAGATTAATAGTTTACAGTGTTTTGCGTCACTCATGGTTTTTCCTAAAAACGTTTCAATACGATGTCTATGCGCCCGATTCTAAGAAAAACAAGGCGGAAGTAAACAAAAGCCCCGATTATTTTTTTAGTCAAATTGCGAAGCTGTCAAATAATCCTTACTTAATGCAATTTAAACCCCTCTTTTTGTTCATAAAATGGGCTAATTACAAATTGTTCTGTGATCAAAGTACGGTAATTCATGACCAAGCAATTTTTTTTTGGTATGTTTTAGCTAATTTTGATATTAGCTCATGGTATGAGCTAACTAAACTAACAGGCAATTATGGTATTTTGGCAGGAAAAGCCCGCTTTTGGGCTGACTACAGAAGACGTACAGGTCTTAACCAATGCAAAAGAGTATCGCACTGAACTATTGCGTTTAATTGGTTCAGCGAAAAAAAGAATTTATATTACTGCTTTGTATTTGCAAGATGATGAAGCAGGACGAGAAATATTGACTGCCTTACATCAGGCATCACTTGCTAATCCTGAGTTAGAAGTAAAAGTACTCGTTGATTTTCACCGAGCTCAACGTGGTTTAATTGGTGCAGCTAAGTCTGATGGCAATGCCAGCATGTATTGTGATTTTCAAGAGCAGTATCAATCAAATGTGAAAGTACATGGTGTTCCGGTAAAAGCCAAAGAGCTTTTCGGGGTACTGCATTTAAAAGGTTTTGTGATTGACGACACATTATTATACAGCGGCGCAAGCTTAAATAATGTATATCTTCAGCAAGATGACCGTTATCGTTTAGACCGTTACTTCTTAGTTCACCAAGCTGGATTATGTAATTCGGTCATCGAATTTATAGAAACACATCTGTTAAGCTCAGTTGCCGTGCCGCGAATTGATATGCGCCCACTGATACAATTTAATGATATTAAAGTGGCGCAAAAGCAATTGATGCGTGAACTTAAATCTGCAAGTTACGAAAGCGCTGCAGAAGCCAGTGCCGGTGAGTTGGGTGTGCGTTTATTTTTAGGTTTAGGGCGAAGAAGTAATAAGCTGAACCGTTTAATTAAATCGTTATTCGATACCACTGAGCAAGAGCTCGTTCTTTATACCCCTTACTTTAACTTTCCTGCACCATTAATGCGTTCATTACGCCGTTTATTAAAGCAAGGTAAGCAGGTAACTATTGTGGTAGGGGATAAAACTGCCAATGACTTTTATCTGCCGCCAAGTGAGCCGTTTAGTAAGATTGGTGCATTACCTTATTTATACGAAACCATTTTGTATAAATTTTTAAAGTCACAAAAACGCCACATCAGTAATGGTAATTTGAATGTTTACCTTTGGAAGCACGAGAGTAACTCGTTCCACTTGAAGGGGATTTGTTCGGATAAGCGATTACACTTATTAAGTGGGCACAATTTAAATCCACGGGCATGGGGCTTAGATATCGAAAATGGTATTTTAATTGACGACCCTAAGCAGCATATCCTTGAACAAATAGAAAACGAAAAACAAGCTATATTAAAGCACTGTCGACGTTTAACAGGCCCACAAGACTTAGAAACGATGAATGACTATCCTGCGCCGGTTAAAAAGCTATTGGGCCAGGCTAAACGTGTAAAAGTTGATTTTATTATCAAACGCTTTATTTAATCGAAAAATTAAAAAAGCAGCGAAAGCTGCTTTTTTTGTGTCTAGATATTTGTTTCTGGCTTATTTTTGTTGAGCATCTAAAGACTGACCATTAACTTCTTTAGAGTCGTCGCTCATCAAGTATAAATAAGTTGGCATTAAATCTTCGGGTGTTGCTAACTTATCCCTATCTTCACCAGGGTATGCAGATGCACGCATTGATGTGCGGGTAGCGCCAGGATTGATACAGTTTACGCGAATATTGGTTTTACCCACTTCACAAGCCCACGTTTGCATCATGCCCTCTACAGCAAATTTTGAGATAGCATACGCACCCCAGTGTTCGCGGCCTTGGCGACCCACCCCAGATGAAGTAAAAATAACAGATGCACTGTCAGATTTTCGAAGCAGAGGGAACATAAATTTAGTGATCATAGCTTGTGCAGTTACATTCACTTTCATGATGTTTTCAAATGTTGATACACAGAAGTGCTCAAGTGGACCTAATGAACCTAAAATACCTGCATTATTAAGTAAGCCGTCTAACTTACCGAACTTCATTTCGATGGTTGCAGCTAAGTCACGGTAGTTTTGCTTTGTGGCACCTTTTAAATCCATTGGCACAATAGCCGGTTGTGGATAGCCAGCGTTTACAATTTCATCGTAAACACATTCAAGCTTATTGGTTGTTTTTCCAAGTAAAATAACAGTGGCACCATGCTTAGCATAAGTTAGTGCGGCAACACGACCAATGCCGTCACCAGCACCTGTTATTAAAATTACTTTGTCTTTTAGCGCATTCTCTGCGGCTTTATAAGTATGCATAAACGTACCATCGATTAAGTTTTTTACTATTTTACCATAGCAAAAAGCCAAGTTATCGAATTTATTGCAAATTAAGGTGGCGAAAATTGAAACTTTACGTTAAGTTTAACTGGTCTAATGTCTCATTAATAACCTAATTACATTAAATTAACTTAGAATGAAGGTAGTAGAACCACTACTTTTAACTTTGAACACACAATAACAATAAGATTTGCGCGGAGCGAAATTATGAAAAAACTGCTACTCTCACTAGCCATTGCGTCAGCCATTACTGGCTGTGGTGGAGGAGAAACATTAGAAGATGTAAAAAATGATAATCCTCCTGTTCTCCCAACCGCGACAGTAAAATTTGACCCAGCGAATAGTGTTATCTCAGTGCCGAATGATTTACTTATGAGTGGTACGCTTGATGGTACTTTAAATATGCCGGGTGAATTAGACGACGACAATGTTAGTGTTGACCGTGCGGCCTATGCTGATCCACAACTTGCACTTGGTGCGCTTGATGGTTGGTCTACGCAAACTCCGTTTAAAATTGACTTAACTTTTCCTTCGGGTATCTCTCTTGATATGACATCTGCTGCTTCACCAGGCGCTGTGCGTATTTTTGAAGTTGTTATGGGTGCAAGCCAAACAGACGAAACCTGTTCACAAGTACCAGCTGGTATCGCTTGTAAATTAGTGTCTGAACTTACTTTCGGTGTTGACTTTATCACACAAGGTTCTGGTGATGCGGTTGCTGTGATCCCACTTAAGCCATTTAAAGCTGGCAGCACTTACATTAATGTTTTGACAACGTCATTAATGGACTCAGAAGGGCGCTCAATTGAGCCTTCTTCAACTTATGCACTCGTGAGCGAAGAAGCAACACTTATTACCGACTCACAAAAGTCACTTCAAGCGGTTATCAATAGCTATGAAAACGCAGTGACATCAGGTGGTGCAATCACAAAAGATGAAATCATTTACTCAGCAGCGATGACAATGCAATCAGCAGGTCAAGTGCTTGGAACCGTTAAGCAGCTTCTTGCTGCAAGTTTAACCCAAGATGCACTGCCGACGCCTATGGTGCAAATTCCTGATCAACCCGTTATTACCGTTGAGCAAGTATTTGCATCACAAGGTATTACTGGTGTGTCACCTGTGTTTGGTGGTGTGCAGTATCAAAAAGGTAGCGTAATGTTACCTATGTATTTAGCTACACCAACTGGCACAACGGTTGATGATTTATCTGCGACTTACTGGCAAGGTTTATGTGATAGCGGTGTTGCGGTACTAGGTTATGCAGCCGCAGCGGGTGATTCATTCCCAACAGACCCTATTAGCGAAACTGATGGCCTGTGTATGGCGTTAAGTGAAGGCAAGTTACGTGATTTAGGTTTAGACCAAACTAAACACTTAACTAAGTACAACACAATTCCAAAAACACAAAGTATTGCTAATGTGCCAGTACAAATTACTAAACCAATTTTACCTGTAATTAATGCAGTGCGAGCTCAGCTCGGCTTAGACGCATTGAGCATGCCTGAGACAGGCTGGCCAGTTGTTATCCTTCAGCACGGCATTACTTCTAAAAAAGAAGATATGTTAGCCATTACTGCACAATTAACACTGCAAGGCTTTGCAACAGCTGCAATCGATCATCCTATGCATGGTGAGCGTGGTGTAGATGTAGATGGCGACGGTACTGACGACTTTAATGCCTCTACTGGTTCTGTATTAAGCTATATGAACTTACAGTCATTATTAGTAGCCCGTGATAGCTTACGTCAATCAGTTGCTGATTTACTTGGTTTACGTTTGGGTCTTAACTTTACCGGTGCTGCTGATTTAAATGCGCAAGATGTATCATTCATAGGTCATTCATTAGGCTCGGTAGTTGCCCCAGCATTTGTTGCTGTTACTAATGCACCGCTAGCTGACCAAGTTGATCCAATGTTCAACGTTAAAAGCGTAGCACTTGCCAGTGGCGGCGGTGGTATCGCAAGTTTCTTAATTGAGTCAAATACATTTGGCCCATTTGTTCAAGGCTCTGTATTACTTGCAGCCGGTACAGCTGAATCTGCTGAGTTTGGTGCTTATGCTCAAAATGAAGCGTTATCAAATTGTGGCGTGCTATTACCAGACCAAACTAAATTTGTCACATGTGCTTATAAAGAGTACGTTGGTTCACTAACAGTGGCAGGCGAAACAGAAAAGCTAGCAAACATTCAAAGTGTGGTTACTCAATTTGCTTTTGCTGCACAAACAGCACTTGATAGTGGCGACCCGTCAAATTATGCAGCCTCTGTTGCAGCGCTTGGCACGCCAGTGTACATGAGTGTAGTGGTTGGCGATGGTGCTAACAACAATGCTGATATGGTTATTCCACCAATGGTGGCGAGCAACCCAATTGCTGGTAGCTTACCTCTTGCTAACCTAATGGGCTTATCAACTGTTGCAGAAACTCAAGGCCCGACTGCTGATGCAATGAGCTATGTGGTTAAATTCACGAAAGGCCATCACAGCTCTGTATTATCACCTGCAGCGACAGAAGATTCAGGTGCTACTGCTGAAGAAAGTGCAGCAGCAACAACAGAAATGCAATTACAAATCGCGACTTTCTTAGCAAGTCGTGGGCAGTATCTTCAGGTTACAAACACAGAAGTTGTTACTGAATAATTAAATGCTATTAATTACGTAATAACCAATTAAGTAAAAAGCCACATCATGTGGCTTTTTTTTGCTTTAAAGCGTGGTAAATTGTGCCGAAGTATTAATAAATGGAGAGTTTGATTGGAATTTTTATATGAATACGGGTTGTTTTTTGCAAAGACCCTGACATTTGTCATCGCAATTGCAGTGATTGTTGCCATTATCATGGGCGCAGCAGTGAAACCAAAAGCGAAGAAAGGGGAGATAACAATTGATGATTTAAGTGAGCAACTTGATGATCTAAAACAAAGCTTTATCGAAAATACCCTTTCTAAAAAAGAGCTCAAGGCTCATCAAAAACAGCAAAAAACTGAGGCTAAAAAACAGCAAAACGACGAGCCTAAATCGCGTTTATATGTCATTGATTTCAATGGCAGTGTTGATGCCCACGAAGTAGAAAGCCTACGAGAAGAAATTACCGCTATTTTAACCATTGCTGACAAAGAAAAAGACCGCGTACTGGTTCGCCTTGAAAGTGGTGGTGGTGTGGTGCACGGCTATGGCCTTGCTGCCTCTCAACTGCAACGCTTACGTAATGCTGGCATTCATTTAACGGTAGCTATTGATAAAGTAGCAGCAAGTGGCGGCTATATGATGGCCTGTGTGGCCAATGAGATTGTTGCAGCACCTTTTGCCATTGTTGGCTCGATAGGTGTTATTGCGCAAATTCCTAACTTTAATAAAATCTTGAAAAAGAATGATGTTGATTTTGAGCAAATCACCGCAGGTGAATACAAGCGTACGCTAACTATCTTTGGTGAAAATACCGATAAAGGTCGTGAAAAATTCAAAGAAGAAATTGAACAAACCCACGGTTTATTTAAAACCTTTGTGAGTGAGCAGCGTCCATCTCTAGATATTGATACTGTTGCAACCGGTGAACATTGGTTTGCTACTCAAGCGTTCGATAAAGGTTTAGTTGATAAGATTGATACAAGTGATGATATCTTATTGAGCCAAGCTAAAGAACGTCAAATCTTTAAAGTAAAATACCGTGTTAAGAAGAATTTAAGCGATAAGCTCGCCGTCGGATTAAGTTCAGGGGTAAGTAAAGCGGGAGTGACTTTAATGTCTCGTTTAAAAGGCTTAAACCCGTAAATTTAAAAACATGAAAGTAGTATAAAAAACCCGCTTATTATTTAGCGGGTTTTTTTATGAGTTAATTAGTGTGAAATTAATTAATAGATTTATGGTAATCTTCTAAATCTTTAGCGGCATTTGGGTCGTTAAATACGTCCTCATCAAACTCACCTTCAGATTTTGCAACCACACAGGTCACCATGCAGTCACCGGTCACGTTAACAGCGGTTCGCGTCATATCAAGTAAGCGGTCGACACCAATGATGATAGCAATACCTTCTACAGGCAATCCAACTTGATTTAATACCATAGCTAACATAATAAGGCCTACACCCGGAACACCAGCAGTACCTACAGAAGCAAGGGTTGCGGTTAAAATAACCATCAGATAATCAGAAATCGTTAAATCTACTGCAAAAACTTGCGAAATAAAAACAGTCGCAACGCCTTGCATAATCGCCGTACCATCCATGTTGATGGTTGCGCCAAGGGGCACGGTAAAAGAAGCAACAGAGTTATGAGCACCTAACTTTTTATTTGCTGTTTCAAGGGTAATAGGCATAGTTGCGCTTGAGCTTGATGTACTAAATGCAAATAAACAGGCATTTTTCATTTTCTTTAGAAATGTAATAGGGTTTAGACCTGTAAACAGCTTAAGTAACAGGCTGTAATTCACAAAACCGTGAAATAATAAAGCAAAAACAACGACACCAAAATATAAGGCCAAGCTAGTGATAAGCTTTAAGTCAATGGTTGTAAATAATTTTGCCATTAAGAAAAATACACCATACGGTGCAATATTCATAAGCAGTGTTACAAGCTTTAAAATTACGGTATTTAAATCTTCAAAAACACTGGCCACTCGTTTACCTGCTTTTCCACTGAGTGCCATCGCAACACCAAATAACAAGGCAAAAACGATAACTTGGAGCATGTTGCCACTTGCCATTGCATCAATAGGGTTTGTTGGGAACATACCAATAATGACTTGCGCAAGGGTGGGAGCTTCTTTCGCACTATAGTTAGCATCTGAAGGTAAATTGATTCCCTCACCTGGATTCACTAATAACGCCAAGGTGATAGCAACAGTAATGGCGATTGCCGTTGTCGCTAAATAAAGCAAAATAGACTTACCACCTAGTCGACCTAACTTTTTTGGGTCGCTCAAGCTACAAGTTCCACAAACAAGTGATACAAATACTAAAGGCACCACAAGCATTTTTAAGCTTGCAATGAATATTTGCCCGCCAACATGGAAAATACCATCAACAAAAAAAGCTTTAATAGGTAAAGAGAATAACCCTAATGGAATAAGGAAATCGTCTTCACCCGCTAAAATGGCTTGAAAGATAAAACCAACAACTACACCAAGTACCATACCAACCATGATACGAGATGTAAGGCTTAAAGACCGTACTTTTGACATACACCTAATCTATCTTGTTATAAATTTTGTCATAGACTACCAGCATAAGGATTTTTATACAGAAAAATTCGATAAATAATTAAATTAATTCGTTAAGAAATGAATAAAAAAATGATTATTTTCGGACTGATTTTAGGTTAATATTAGGTAAATAATAAAACAAAGTTTGAAATAGCTAACTAGGGAGAGGTCAATGCCTTTATTTCGATGGCTAAGTGTAATAGTTTTCAGCTCATTATTAGCTGCTTGTGGTGGCGGTGGCTCACTGGAAAGTGATGGTGGTTCGCTTGATGGTGGGGATGATTCAACAGCTGAAGCTAGTTATGAAATTGCAGTACAAGGTTTTTCGCTGTCATCTGGTGAACAAGATAATCAGGTAACAGCTGACTCTCCGTTAACAATATCTGCTACATTAACAAATAATGATGAAGCTGTTGCTGGGGTTGTGATTAACTTTAGCTTAAACGGCGATATTGGTCTTTTAGATCCAGTATCTGGAACTGATCTAACAGATAGCAATGGTGTTGCTTCTATTAAACTTACGGCAGGTGATACTGCTGGCGCTGGTATAGTAACTGCTACCTACGCTCTTGATGGAGATACCTACAGCGACACATTTGGTTTCACATCGGATGGTTCAGAATCAGATGATTCAAGTGTGAGCGGCAGCGTCACATTAAACCTCACTATTACAGACACTTCTGGAGCACCGTTTACTGTTGATAACCCTGTAAGCAAAGATAATAAAGGTACAGTCACAGCAACTTTGCTTGATGAAGAGACGCCCCTTGCAGGTCAACTTATTTCATTTAGCACTAATTTTACAGGTAAAATTACGCCTGTTTTAGGAACCGCTCTAACAGATTCAAATGGTGAAGCTTCTGTAACACTGAGCAGTGGTGATGCGAAAGGGGCAGGTCAAGTTGTAGCAACCTATACAGATGAAAGCGGTAATGCAGTCACTAAAATTGCTGGCTTTATTTCTAATGGTGATGAAGCCCCTGATGATGCTATACAGTATTCGGTTACAGCTTCTCTTTTAACTGGTTGTGTCCCTTCTTGGGATGATAATAGAAGTAACGTAAAACTAGACCCGACCTCAATAGCATCAGGCTGTAGCATAACTAACTCGGTATCGAGTGCTGAACTTGCTGATTTATTTATTGAAGTAACAAATCAGCAAAGTGGTGACGCTGTTGCTAATGCACTAGTCGAAGTAACAACTGATCTAGGGACTGTCCTTCCATCATCAGGTCGAGCGTTGACTGATAGCTTTGGTGTTGCACTATTGAAAATCCAACCTGGTAACACTGGCGGTGCAGGAACAATTACAGTATCTGCTTTAGATGAACAAATTAGCACTAACTTTGCAGTAGGTATCGCAGATTTAATTCTAGAAGTGGACAACGGCCTAAATGTTGACTCAAATGGTGATGTAATTCCTCTTAAAGCTGGAGGAAGTACAATTATTGAGGTCACTTTAAAGGACGAAGAAGGGAATTTATATACCACACCAACAGATGTAGAATTTAGTTCAACATGTGTTGATAACAATAATTCAAGTATTGATGCCTCTGTAAAATCATCAAGCGGTATAGCTAGTTCTACCTATAGAGCCAATGGTTGCGGAATTGATGATGTTGTTAATATTACAGTCGAAACGGGCGGAAAGAACTTTACTGCTTCAACGATCATCCCTGTTGAAGTTTCAGCAGTACAATCAATTCAGTTTATCGACGTATCAGAACCGGTAATTGCTCTTCCTCCAGGTGAAGGTGGCTTACCGACACAGTCTGTCGTTCGCTTTAGATTATTAGATGCCGACGGCATTGTATCGCCACAGCAGCGAATTGATTTTAAGTTAACAGACTCAACTGGTTTAGCTGGTTTGACTCAACGTACGGCGAATACAGACAATGATGGTGTTGTGCAAACTACGGTCACTTCAGGTATTGTGCCTGGTCCTCTTGTAGTTAAGGCTTGTTTTGTTTCAAAAACAGATGTTGCTGCATTACCAGAAGGTGATGATTTATCATGTTGGACAGATGAGGTGCAGTTGTGTGCAGATGAACCAACAAATGACATTTGTCCTGAAGGAACGCTTCACCTCGTACCACTAGCAGAGCAAATCAATGCAGTATCATCGCAACTTGCATTATATTCAGGCATTACGGATCAAAATAGTTTCGATTTAAGCCCTCAAGTTTTTAACCCTAATGCACTGAATTACAATGGAATTACTAATAGTCTTACGGTTTATTTTGGTGACCAATTTAATCAATTTAATAGTAATGGTGTCGAATCAACAGTTTTGACAGAATCAGGCGTTGTAGGTCCACAAAGTAATGAAGCGGTGTGTCGTACTACTGACGCGTCATGTGTAGTAACGTGGCGTTCACAAGGTGAGCGACCGTTCTATGATTACAAGTGGGGTAATAGAATTGGTGAAATCGATGGTAACTCTGCAACTACCGAAGGTATAAACCCTAAGACGGGTGATGTTAACTGCGATCCTTATTTTGAAACTGCAGCGCCTTGTATCGGGACATTAGTTCGCGCTAAAAACGATCCTAATGGTGTTATCCGAGGCGGAAGAACAAGTATTATTGCTGTTGCAAAAGGTCAAGAAAGCTTTGTCGATGAAGAGTCATCAGATGGAATAACTAGGCGCAATGGTTTATTCGATATTGGCGAATATTACACATTATATGACTTACCAGAAGCGTTTAATGATCATAATGAAAATAGCACTTTTGACAAGGCGAACTGCAGTGATGCAGATAGTGATAGTTACGATCCGAACACAGATCAATGTTCTGAATTAAACTCGCGTGGTGGTCATAACGAAACATGGCGTGATCTTAATAATAATGGAATTTATGACGGTGCAGATGGTTTGTATAATGGCTTATTGTGTAGTGAAGCTGCCTTTAATGCAGGCCAGTGTACCCGTGATTTAATTGAAGTTCGTAAGCAAATTGAAGTTGTCATGTCTGGTGATGATCCATATGTTCGCTTTGCTGTATTAAAATCCAATGAAGTAGTATCTGCTCCATATGAGGTTTTAGTGCCTGCTGATTGTTCGAGCACAATAGCTGGTGTATTTGAGGTATCTGATAATGCGTTGTGGTGCGATGTCGCCTCTATTGATTTATCTGAAGTATCTCGTGCTAACCCAGACTATGATGCAACAGACCCCAATGAAACAGATCCTGAGACCTTAGAAGTGGGTTTATCTAGTATCAATGTACGTATTTTTTATAGTGATGAGTTTGGTAATCCACTTCCTGCTGGAACTGAAGTTTCGCTAACGGCCGATAATGGAGATTTTTCTATAATTGAGCATGAGGAAACGATTCCGAGCACAAATCGTGACTCAACAATGTATTCTGATGTTCGAATTGCTAGGGAGTCTGATGGTAACCAAGATCAAGATGGTGTGCTAACTATAACTTTCCAATTTGAAAATCAGCTTGGCGGAACTAAAACGGTGAGCCGATCGATTTCAATAATCGATGATAAATAAAGTTAAATCTTAAAAAATGCCAACCAGAAGGTTGGCATTTTTGTTGCTGTTCTATATATTCCCCTTGAAATTACCTTAAAACACCACATTGACTAAATTAGCAACAAAAATTGTTTAATTATTCAGTCAATGAAGAAAAGTTTCTATTAAAAGCTTGTAACAATTGGTGTTTGTAGATATACCTATAAATATTCGTGCTCCAATGATAAAAATCATACTTATTTGTTTAATGTGATTGATATACATTTATAAGGGCAAAAAACTTTTAAAATACTCGGTCAGAAATAGGCAACTATGGGCAAATCACTTGTAATTGTAGAGTCTCCTGCAAAGGCAAAAACAATTAATAAATACTTAGGTAACGATTTCATCGTAAAGTCCAGTGTTGGGCATGTGCGTGATCTACCAACTTCAGGTTCAGGCAAAACAAAAACTGCAGCGACGAAAACCCCTGCTGAAGTTCGAAAAATGTCGCCAGAAGAAAAAGCTGCCTATAAAAAGCAACGCGACTATAAAAATTTAGTTGCTCGTATGGGTATTGACCCTGAAAAAGGCTGGGAGCCACATTACGAAGTCTTACCGGGCAAAGAGAAAGTTGTTCAAGAATTAAAGAAACTTGCTGAAAACGCCGATAAAATATATCTCGCAACCGATTTGGATAGAGAAGGGGAAGCGATTGCATGGCACCTCGAACAAATTATTGGTGGCGAGCCTGAAAAATATAAGCGAGTTGTTTTTAATGAAATTACTAAAAATGCGATTCAGCAGGCATTTGAAACACCCGGTGAACTAAACACTGACATGGTTTATGCGCAACAAGCGCGTCGTTTTCTTGACCGAGTCGTGGGTTTTATGGTGTCGCCATTACTGTGGGCTAAAGTAGCACGTGGCTTATCAGCCGGTCGTGTGCAATCTGTTGCAGTACGTTTACTTGTTGAACGTGAACGCGAAATCAAAGCATTTATCCCCGAAGAGTTTTGGGATATCCACGCTGACGTTAAAAATACAGAGGCAGCTTTACGCTTAGAAGTTACTAAACACGCTGACAAGCCTTTTAAACCAGTTAATGAAGAGCAGGCGATGTCTGCTGTTAGTGAACTCGAAAAAGCTGACTACAAAGTCATTAGCGTTGAAGAAAAGCCTAGCAAGAGTAAACCGAGCGCACCTTTTATTACTTCAACCATGCAACAGGCTGCCAGTACGCGCTTAGGTTATGGTGTTAAGAAAACCATGATGCTTGCTCAACGCTTATATGAAGCGGGTCACATTACCTATATGCGTACCGACTCAACTAATTTATCGAAAGATGCAGTTGAAATGTGTCGTGATTACGTGACAGAGCAATTTGGTGAAAAATATTTACCGAAAGCACCGATTAGTTATAGCTCTAAAGGCAATGCACAAGAGGCACACGAAGCGATCCGTCCTTCTAGTGTTACCGTACTATCTGGTCATTTAGACGGTGTTGAAGCAGATGCTAAAAAACTTTACGAATTAATTTGGCGCCAATTTGTTGCCTGCCAGATGGTTCCTGCTGAATACGATCTAACCACTTTAACAGTGGGTGCTGGCGAATATCAGTTAAAAGCTAAAGGTCGCGTTCTTCGCTTTGATGGTTGGACAAAAGTCCAACCGGCTGTTCGTAAAAAGAATGAAGAAGATCAATCACTGCCAGCAGTTAAAGAAGGTGATGTTTTAACGCTTGTTGAGCTAGATCCTAAACAACATTTTACAAAGCCACCTGCACGCTTTAGTGAAGCGAGCCTAGTTAAAGAATTAGAAAAGCGTGGCATTGGTCGTCCATCTACTTATGCATCTATCATCTCTACGATTCAAGATCGTGGTTATGTGCGTGTTGAAAATCGCCGCTTCTTCGCTGAAAAAATGGGCGAGATAGTTACAGACCGCTTAGTTGAGAACTTCGAAGATCTGATGAACTTTGACTTTACCGCTAAGATGGAAGGCCGTCTCGATGACATCGCAGAGGGTGAGCGTGTTTGGACACAAGTACTTGATAGATTTTACGCAGACTTTTCAACACAGCTTGAAATTGCCTCAGGTGACGAAGAGCAGGGTGGCATGCGTCAAAACCAAATGGTCGAAACTGATATTGATTGCCCTACGTGTGGTCGTAAGATGGGGATTCGTACCGCATCAACGGGTGTATTTTTAGGTTGTACTGGTTACAACTTGCCACCTAAAGAGCGCTGTACTACAACCATGAATTTGGTATCAGGCGATGAAGCTATTGCTGCGGATGTCGAAGACGTAGAAACTGAATCTCTAATGCAAATGAAGCGTTGCCCAATTTGTGAAACGGCAATGGATTCATACTTAATTGACGAAACACGTAAGTTACATGTGTGTGGTAACAACCCGGCATGTAAGGGTTATATCGTTGAGCAAGGCACCTTTAAAATTAAAGGCTACGACGGCCCTATTATCGAATGTGATAAATGTGGCTCAGACATGCAGTTAAAATCTGGTCGTTTTGGTAAGTACTTCGGTTGTAGTAATGAAGAGTGTAAAAATACACGTAAGTTACTCAAAAATGGTGAAGCTGCGCCACCAAAAGAAGATCCAGTTCACTTACCTGAACTTGAATGTGAAAAGTCAGAAGCTTATTTTGTACTGCGTGATGGTGCGTCAGGTATTTTCTTAGCGGCTAATACTTTCCCTAAATCACGTGAAACGCGTGCGCCTAAAGTGGAAGAATTAAAGCGTTTTAGAGATCGTATTTCTGAAAAGTTTTATTACCTTGCTGACGCACCTACACAAGATCCTGATGGAAATCCTTCAGTCGTTCGCTACAGCCGCAAAAATAAAGAGCAGTATGTAATGAGTGAAGTAGATGGCAAAGCCACAGGTTGGACCGCCCACTACCAAAATGGTAAATGGGTAGAAGAAAGTAAAAAGAAAGCGCCTGCTAAGAAAAAAACAGCAGCCAAAAAATAAATCGCCAGATTATATAATCGAAGTCGCGGCGTAATGTCGCGCAAACTTATTGTTAATTTGAGATGCAAATAAAAAACCGGAACGCACATCATTGTGTCATTCCGGTTTTTTCATATTCTAAGTAGACGTAAAATTAGATTTGTACGTCTTTTACTTTTTTATAGCCTTCAGCTTCAAGCTCATCGTTTACACATTTTAATACGTATGGCTTTAATTCTTCGTTGCTGATGTCATCATCTTTTGCCCAGTTTAAACACATTTCAGTGTATTCTTTGATCATTTCAGCTGATGCTTCAGGTGCTTCGTTAGCGATTGCATTCGTTGCTGACACGCTTAAAACAGGTGCCAAAATTAGTGCTAGCAATGCTTTTTTCATTTAATTATTCCTAATCAAAAAATTAATTATCACTGGCTAAATGCACAGTAATGGTGCGCAATGTGTATGTCACTTTGCTTGAGTGAATTTATAAACTAAATTTCAAAAAAAGATAACGAAATTTTTTTATCGTAAAGATAAGCAAAAAATAACCACTATTTTGCCTCTAATGCTGGTAATCGTAAGGTCAAAACACGTATTATCGCGCTAATTTTAAAAGAAAAGTGAACTAACTTATGTCTGAACAAGGGACTCATTCAAAAACAAAGAAAGTACCAACCAAACTAGAACAAGTTGTAGAGAGTTTTATTTTTCGCTCGCGTTGGTTACTAGCGCCATTCTTTATTGGCTTATTAGTCGCTGTGGTATTACTGCTGCTAAAGTTCTTTAAATATTTATACAGCATGGCTTTAAATACGTTCACTGCGTCAAACCAAGAGCTTTTGGTAGGTATTTTGACTTTAGTTGACACTGCGCTACTAGCTGGGCTTTTGCTTATTATTATTTTTAGTGGTTATGAAAACTTTGTTTCAAAATTAAATATAGAAAACCATGAAGATAGACCAGTTTGGATGGGCAAGGTTGGTTTCTCTGGCCTTAAGATGAAGTTGATTAGTGCAATTGTTGCAATCTCGGCTGTGGAGCTTTTAAAGGTATTTATTAGCTCAAACAACCATTCAACAGATGAGTTACTCTGGAAGGTGTTAATTCATGTCACGTTTGTGGTGTCGGGGGTGTTGTTTGCTCTTACAGATTACATTAATAGTAAAACCATGAACCACTAATACCACGAAATAAAAAAGCCCTGCAATTGCAGGGCTTGGTGTTTAACAACTGATTATTAATTCAGGGTTGCGTAAAAGCAACCAAACCCGGGCAGAGTGACTGTATTATTGTTTAATTCAGCTGTGTGATGAGAGATCTCTGTATGCTGTGAAGACACAGAATCAGAGAGTGTCAGTTCGCTACTTTTTGCACTTAAGTTGAATGCACAAAGCATTTTAGTGTCGTTAAGCGTTCTATAAAAAGCAAGCACAGGCTCTTGTGTTTCGATAAATTCAATGCCGCCTTCAAGCAGTACGTTCTTATCTTTACGCCATGCCATAAATTCACGATACGCATTCAAAATTGAATCTTTATCTTGATCTTGCGTGTTTACCGCAACTGATTTGTGTGCATTGCCTACAGGTAACCAAGGTTTTACTGTAGAGAAACCAGCTTGCTCAGCATCTGCTGCATCCCATGGCATTGGTGTACGACAACCATCACGGCCTTTAAAGTTTGGCCAGAATGTAATGCCGTATGGGTCTTGTAAGTCTTCAAATGCGACTTCAGCTTCACCTAAACCAAGCTCTTCACCTTGGTACATACACACGCTGCCACGTAAAGACGCTAACAGGGCAGTAAGCATTTTACATTGCTGCGGATTGATAATGTTATCTTTACTCCAGCGGCTAGCAACGCGTTCTACATCATGGTTACTAAATGCCCAACATGGCCAGCCTTCGGTCATACGCTGCTCAAGAGTACTAACTGTTGTACGAATATATTCAGCGCTATAGTCGTTAGTCAGTAGCTCAAAGCTATAACCCATATGAAGTTTGTCACCACCTGATGTGTATTCAGCCATGGTTGCGAGTGAATCTTCAGATGAGATTTCGCCTAATGCAACGGTACCAGGGTACTTGTTTAGTAGGGCACGAATGTCCTGCATAAAAGTCAGGTTTTCAGGTTGTGTATTATTGAAGTAGTGATATTGGAAAGCGTACGGGTTGTCTTCGCTAAAACCACGACCTTGACGTTTTTCTGGTGGCTTAGCCGGGTTGTCACGTAATTGCGCATCGTGATAGCAAAAGTTAATTGCATCTAAACGGAAACCATCAACGCCTTTCTTCAGCCAAAACTCAACATTGTCTAATACTGCTTTGCGTACTTCAGGGTTATGGAAGTTTAAATCAGGTTGTTCAGTCAAAAAGTTATGTAAATAATATTGACCACGACGCGGTTCCCACTGCCATGCAGGACCACCAAAAATAGATAACCAGTTATTTGGTTGTGTACCGTCAGGTTTGGCATCTGCCCACACGTACCAATCTGCTTTATCGTTGATCTTATCTTCACGGCTATCAAGGAACCATTGATGTTGATCTGAGGTATGGCTCAATACCTGATCAATAATGATCTTAATATCACGTTGGTGAGCTTGTGCAATGAGTTCATCAAAATCATCAAGGTTACCAAACAATGGATCGATATCACGATAGTCACTGATGTCATAACCAAAGTCTTTCATTGGTGATTTAAAGAAAGGTGAAACCCAAATAGCATCAACACCTAGGCTTTTAATATAATCAATGCGATCAATGATACCTTTGATATCACCAATGCCATCGCCATTGGTGTCTTGGAAACTGCGCGGATACACTTGATAAATAACCGCACCTTTATACCACTGCTTTTGAGCCATGTTTTTCTCCATCGTGACACTCAGAGTGTGTAAACTGTAAGGCAACCATTAGTCGTATATGTTGCCGGAATGTCAAAAGCATACGTGAAGGGTGTGATACTGTAAAAACTCTGCATACGTATGCACGCCAAATTCACCTCTGTCCTCAGTAAAACTTATTAACTTGATTTAAAATTGAGCAGCATAAATTTAGCGCCGTAAAATTTACCAATTAGTAAAGTAATTGTCTTATTCCAACTCAAAACGCCAGCGTGGTGCATAATATAGCTGGCTTACACCAGAATGGTGCAATGTGATTATTGGTAAGACCAATTATCATTGTTCCATGTGCGTTCCTATTATTATTGCGTTAAGTCACCATTTAAGCGGGATAAATGGCCTAGCACCTATTTCTGTAACCAAATTGGGGGCGAAAATATAGCGAAAATGTTTCATTACTATTAATTTACACAGTAAAATTGATAAATCATTTATATTCAATCGGTTATGGGGTGGGTTTGTAAAGATGGTGTTAATATTTGTAATGATGAGCTACGCTGAATACGTATGCATAAATTTGTTAAGAAAATAACCAGGGCGTTAATATTCAATTCGACAACAAAATCAGTCAGCGAATAACAGCTATTATGTTCATGAATAACTGCAACACGTTGACATTACAATTTGGGTAATGGGAAAACATCATGTCTATGTTCAAACCAAGTATATTAACTCTGGCTTTAACAGCCGCAGGTTTAAATAGCTTTGTAGTGTATGCTGCAGAAGAAGACCAAAAAACAAAAAACGACAACGTTGAAGTTATCGAAGTAAAAGGTTTTCGTGGCAGTGTTGTAGAATCTATTAATACTAAACGCTTCACTCCTGAAGTTGTTGAGTCAATCTCAGCTGAAGATATCGGTAAATTACCTGATTCATCAATTGCAGAATCAATTGCACGCCTTCCTGGTTTAACAGCACAACGTCTAGACGGTCGAGCTAGTCGTGTAAGTGTTCGTGGTTTCAGTGAAAACGAAAGTGCAACAACATTCAACGGTCGTGAGCAAGTTTCAATCGGCGACAACCGTGGCGTTGAATTTGACCTTTACCCATCAGAAATTATGAGTGGCGTAACGGTATACAAAACCCCAAGCGCAGGCATTGAAGCAGAAGGTATCGCTGGTGTTATCGACATGCAAACTGTTAAACCTTTAAGCAAAGGTGAGCAAGTTATCATGTTCAATGGCCAGTACGAACAAACGGGTTTTGATAAATTAAACCCAGACGGTGACGATAAAGGTTTCCGTGGTACGGTTTCTTATATTGACCAATTTGCTGATGATACAATCGGTGTTGCATTTGCATACAACACGATGAGCTCTCCAAACCAGGAAAAACGTTGGAACTCTTGGGGTTACCCTGAACAAGATGTTGGTGATGAAACTTATTCAATCTTAGGTGGTGCTAAACCATTTGTACGTTCATCGACGCTTGAACGTGATACAGCCATGCTTGTTATTGAAGCTGCGCCGACTGAACGCCTGAACATGACCTTTGATGCTTTATATGTAGATTTCTCGGATGAGAAAATCTTACGCGGTATCGAAGTGCCATTTGCATGGGGTCAAGGAACTCGAGATGAATCTTCATTTGTAATTGATCAAGAAAGTGGTTTCATCACAAGTGCAGTAACAGAAGGCCAACGTGTTGTTGTTCGTAATGACTTTGAAGAACGTAAAGCAGAGCTAACTCAGTTTGGTTTTAATGCAAAATATGACATCAACGATGATTGGTCTGTCGAATTTGATATAAGCCGCTCTGAAGTTGAGCGTCAAATCTGGAGTATCGAAAGCTACTCAGGTACAGGCCGTGGTGATGCAAATGGTGTTGCTGACACAATCGGTTATGAATTTGACGGTGGTAACACAGGCGCACAATTCACCCACAACCTTGATTACAGCGATTATGATTTAATTCAACTTGGTGGCCCATTATCTTGGGGTGCAAGTGCCGCACTTAACAATAAGTACGGTCTAAATGGTACTGATTATCAGAATACCGCTCAAGATGGCTTTATTAATGCACCAGAGATCAATGATGAGTTAAGCACATTAAAACTTGCTGCAAGTAAGGTGCTTGATAACGCTTATATCAGCCGCGTGTCATTTGGTGTGTCTTACCGTGATCGCGAGAAGAGCAAAGTGTCTGAAGGTTACTTCATGACATTAAAAGACTTCTCTTTATCAAACCCAGGTATGTTATCAATCCCTGAGCAATACCGCTTAGGGTCAGCGAGCCTTGATTTTATTGGCATGGGCAACATGGTTGCTTACGATACTAACGGTTTAGTGAACGATGGTTATTATAGCTTGCTTCAAGAAAGCTTGACGGATCAAAAGCATTTAACGCGTTCATGGACAGTTCAAGAAGAAGTAACTGCGTTATTCGCACAAGCGGATATCAATGCTGAAATTGGTTCAATTCCTGTTACGGGTAATGTTGGTGTACGTTATGTGAAAACTGAGCAGTCATCTCAAGGTTTTGAAGCATCAAATGTTGACGGGTTGGTACAAGCAATCCCTACGGATATATCTCATGATTACAGCCACTTCTTGCCAAGTATCAATTTATCATTTGCCATTGACGAAGAACAAACGGTTCGTTTTGGTGCAGCGAAAACGATTTCACGTGCTCGCTTAGATGAAATGAATGCATCAATTGAGACGTCATATAACTCGGCTCAACCTGATGAAAATGGAAATAATTGGAGTGTTACTGGTGGTAATGCTGAACTTGAGCCAAAAGAAGCTACGGGTTTTGATTTAAGCTACGAAAATTACTTCCATGAAGAAGGTTACTTTGCAGCAGCTTTATTCTATAAAGATATTAATCAATGGATCTTTGATGATACTTATTTCGTTGACTTAACTGGTAAAGTTAACCCTGCAACTGGTGAAGTGCCTGATAATCCAACTGCAACTCGTAGAGGTAAAGTAAATGGTGGTGGTGGTGACCTTTGGGGTTACGAGCTTTCATTAACATTACCATTCACTATGTTCAGCGAATCTTTAGACGGTTTTGGTTTAATAGCAAGTCATACAGGTGTTGAGCAAGATATTAAAGACCAAAATGGTAATGAGTTTGAATTACCGGGCCTATCTGACCAAATCGATAGCTTGACAGTGTACTTTGAACGTAACGGTTTCCAAGCGCGTACAAGTATGCGTAAGCGCAGTGACTTCAAGGGTGATGTTTATGGCCCTGGCTTTGCAACACAGCAAGTAGACATTAAAGGCGAAACAATTTGGGATGCACAAATTGGTTATGACTTTAGCGAAGGCGGTGTAGAGAGCCTTGACGGTTTATCTGTCACTTTCCAAGTACAGAACATCACTGAAGAGCCGTTTACATCATTGCAGGGTGATAACGCACTTCAAGTACGTGATTATCAAGACTACGGTCGTACATTCCTGTTAGGCTTCAGCTACAAGCTGTAATTAGCTAAAACAGCTATAGAAAATTGCCCTTGTGATTTGTTTTACAAGGGCTTTTTTATATCAGTGAGCTACACTCAATGAATTGAAATTGGCGTTAGGTGTACTATGGAAACAAAAAAAATAACCAAGGTCGTGATTGCCGGTGGTGGTACTGCTGGTTGGATAACCGCTGCATTACTTAATAAAGTGTTAGGCAAAGTTCTTGATATCACGCTGGTAGAATCAGCAGAAATTGGCACTGTGGGTGTCGGTGAAGCAAGCATTCCACCTATTTTGCATCTAAATGGTGCGCTTGGCATTTCTGAAAAAGAATTTATTAAAGCCACTGGTGCAACGATTAAGCTCGGTATTGAGTTTGAAAATTGGCGCAGCCAAGGCCACTGCTACATGCATGCCTTTGGTGAGATAGGTAAAGATTTTCCGTTTTGTGAATTTTACCATTTTTGGTTAAAAGCACATCAAGCTAACAATGCACCTGACTTTTGGGATTTTTCACTTAACTATCAAGCTGCCAAAGCACATAAGTTTGCCCACCTTAAACACATTCCTAACACCCAGTTAGCGGGCTTACATTATGCTTACCATTTTGATGCTACTCGATACGGCGAATTCTTAAAAGAATTCGCGCAATCACGGGGCGTAAAACGCATTGAAGGAAAAATTGAATCGGTTAATCAATGTCATCAGAGCGGGCATATTCGCTCTTTGCTGCTTACAAATGGCGAGCAAATTGATGGCGACTTATTTATTGATTGCACCGGTTTACGTGCTTTATTAATAGAGCAAACACTTAATACCGGCTTTGAAGATTGGTCGCATTGGTTACCGTGTGATAGTGCGATTGCGGTGCAAAGTGAATCAGCTTCTGATGCAATTCCCTATACGCGTTCAATTGCAAGAAACTCAGGCTGGCAGTGGCAAATACCATTACAGCATCGAGTAGGCAATGGCCTAGTTTATTCTTCACGCTTCTTATCAGACGAAGCGGCAAAACAACAGCTCTTGGATAATTTACCTGCCAAACCACTGATAGAGCCGCGTGTAATTAAGTTTAAAACAGGCCGCCGTTTAAAGCAGTGGCATAAAAATGTGGTATCGGTTGGCTTATCAAGCGGTTTTTTAGAGCCATTAGAATCGACCAGTATTCATTTAATTCAAAGTGCAGCCATTCGTTTAATTAAGTTTTTTCCTCATCAAGGTATTAAACAAAGCCTTGTAGATGAATTTAATCAACAAAGTAAAACAGAATTTGAGCGAATTCGTGATTTTATTATTCTTCATTACAAGCTTACTGATCGTGATGACAGTGCGTTTTGGCGTTTTTGTAAAGGCATGGATATTCCATGTAGTCTCAGAAAGAAAATTGAGCTATTTAAAACCAGCGGCAAGCTAATTAGAGAAGACGATGAGCTCTTTGCCGAAATCGCATGGCAGCAAGTAATGATAGGGCAAGGGCTTATTGCAGAGGATCACCATCCTTTAACAGATGCGTTATCTGATGAGCAATTAAATGAGTTATTTAGCAATTTAAAAACCTTGATTAATAGCACTGTCGAGCAGTTGCCGACCCACAATCAATTCTTAGAAAAAGTACAAAATTAATTATGAAAAAAACACAAACATTTTTAGCGCTTACAACCGCATTTACACTTTTTAACTCAACAGCAAGTTTTGCAATTACTGCGTCACCAGAAAACTGGTGGGTAGGGATGCAAAACGACTCATTACAAGTCATGCTTTACGATAACAATATTGCTAACAAAACGTGGCAAATGGTGCCTTTCATAGGCGTTGAGTTTAAAGGGGTGACAACAACAAATAACCCTAACTACGCGTTTTTAGATTTAACCATCAGCGATAATGCAAAGGCGGGAACACTGACTTTTAAAGCTGAAGACGGCACCACCTTTACTTACCCGTTAAATGACCGTGATAAGCAAAGTGCCAATCGTCATGGCTTTACAAATAGAGACACGCTTTATTTAATAAACCCTGATCGCTTTGTAAATGGTGACCCAAGTAACGATAGTGTTGCAGGTATGCAGGAGGCTGCAAACCCAAGCTTTAAAGGTGGCAGACATGGCGGTGATATTCAAGGTGTTATCAATAGCCTAGATTACCTTGAGGACCTCGGTGTAACGCAACTTTGGTTAACACCGGTGCTTGAAAATGACATGCCAAGTTATTCTTATCATGGTTATGCTATTACTGATTTTTACAAAGTTGATCCGCGTATGGGCAGTAATGCGCTTTATAAAACCTTATCGGCAGAAGCGAAAGAGCATGGTATCGGCTTAGTGATGGACATGGTACTTAACCACTTTGGTTCATCGCATCAGTGGATGAGTGACATGCCAACGGCAGATTGGGTTAACTTTGATGGCAAGTTTGAAAACGGTAAAAATGCCACTAGTCACGCCAGACAAACAATTCAAGACCCTCATGCGAGCCAATACGACAAACGTCAATTTAATGATGGTTGGTTTGTTGAGACGATGCCTGATTTAAATCAGCGCCAGCCGTTACTATCAACGTATTTAATTCAAAATGCCATTTGGTGGATTGAATACGCCAACTTAAGCGGCATTCGTGTTGATACCTATTCATACTCAGATAAAGCATTTTTAACCGATTGGACTAAAGCGATAATGACCGAATACCCAAACTTTAATATTGTTGGTGAAGAGTGGACAACCAACCCAGCAATTGCATCTTATTGGCAGCGTGGCAAAGTCAATCAAGATGGTTATACCTCTGAGTTACCAAGTGTAATGGACTTTTCATTACAAGAGGCGTTGATCCAAGCACTTAACGAAGAAGAAAGCTGGAATACAGGTTGGGTTAAAGTGTATCAATCGCTGGCGAATGACTTTTTGTATGCTGATACAGATAACATTTTAGTGTTTGCAGATAACCATGACATGAGCCGTGTTTACACTGAGCTGGGTCAAGACCTTGCAAAAACTAAATTAGCCATGACGCTGTTGTTAACAACTCGTGGTATTCCACAAATTTATTACGGCACTGAGCTGCTGCTCGATAACACGCCAAGCAATGACCACGGTGATATTCGCATTGATTTCCCGGGTGGGTTTAAAGGTCAAAAAGCGAATGCCTTCACAGGTAAGGGGCTTTCAGCTGATCAGCAAGAGATGTTAGCTAGCATGAAAAAACTGCTTAAGCTTCGTCAAGAAAAACCAGCGTTAAGCGAAGGTCGTTTAATGCATTTTTCACCCAAGCAAGGCATTTACAGCTATGTGAGAGAGCACAATGGCCAAACTGTATTGGTTGTTCTTAACAAAAACCAACAAGCTATTGATTGGGATTTAAGCTACATGCAAGAAGTGCTGAAAGGCAATAATAAAGGACGCGATTTAATCAGCGAAGAGCGTGTTGATCTTGCTGCGCCAATCCGCTTAAAAGCTATGCAAGCACGCTTAATAGAGCTTGAATAATTGCAACTAATAGGCTGAATACGTATGCATTTACTGTCCGTATGCAGCCCTTAACATTAGTATGAACTGATATTTACAGAAAAATGAAGTAATGATGACAACATACAAACTAACTGCGTTAGTAGTGGCTTCGGTTTTAGGTTTAACTGCCTGTGGTAACGATGCGCCAGTACAGCAGAACACGCAAAAGCAGCAATCAGAATCTAGCCAAGCAGCTATCTCTAAGCCTGTGGTCTACCAAGTATTCACTCGATTATTTGGTAACACTAACACCACCAATAAACCGTGGGGCACATTAGAAGAAAATGGGGTAGGTAAATTCGCTGATTTTAATGATGCTGCATTACAAGGTATTAAAGAACTAGGTACAACACATGTTTGGTACACCGGTGTACCGCGTCATGCTTTAGTAACTGACTATACCGAATACGGTTTGTCACAAGATGATCCTGATGTTGTAAAAGGCCGTGCAGGCTCGCCTTATGCAGTGAAAGACTATTACGATGTTAATCCTGATTTAGCAATTAACCCTGAGCGCCGCTTAGAAGAGTTTGTCGAGCTAATCAATCGCACTCATAAGCACGGTATGAAAGTGGTTATTGATATTGTGCCAAACCACGTAGCGCGTAACTATGAGTCGGTCGCAAAGCCTGAAGGCGTTAAGGATTTTGGTGCTGAAGATGACACGACGAAAACCTATGCTCGCGATAATAACTTTTATTATGTAACAGGGCAGTCATTTCAAGTGCCAACAAGCGATAGCTACCAAGTGTTAGGTGGTAACCCGCATCCTCTTGCTGATAATCAATTTGCCGAAACCCCAGCAAAATGGACGGGTAATGGGGCCCGTGCCGCTAAACCCGACATCAATGATTGGTACGAAACAGTTAAAATCAATTACGGTGTGAAACCAGATGGTAGCTACGACTTCCCGACGCTACCGGATGATTACGCTGATAAAGATTACCGTGCGCACTACGCATTTTGGCAAGATAAAGACCTACCAAATAGCTGGTATAAATTCCGCGATATCGCGCTTTATTGGTTAGATAAAGGTGTTGATGGTTTCCGTTATGATATGGCCGAGATGGTGCCTGTTGAGTTTTGGAGCTTTTTAAATTCATCAATCAAGATGCAAAAAAGCGATGCCTTTATTTTGGCTGAGGTATATAACCCAACGCTTTACCGCCCATATATCCAACAAGGTAAGATGGATTACCTTTACGACAAAGTCGGTTTTTACGACACGGTTAAAGCTGTGATGCAAGGCAAGCAATCAGCGGATACTATTTTCGATATCCAAAGCCAAGTGGCGGATATTGAAGAGCATATGTTGCACTTCTTAGAAAACCATGATGAGCAACGCATAGCTAGCCCAGATTTCGCTGGTAGTAGTGAAAAAGGTAAGCCAGCGATGGTGGTATCTACATTGATGTCGCGCTCGCCAACCTTACTTTATTTTGGTCAAGCTGTCGGTGAAGATGGCTCTGAGGACGGTGGCTTTGGTGACCCAACGCGTACCAGTATCTTTGATTATATGGGTGTACCTGCGCATCAAGCGTGGATGAATAATGGTAAATTCGACGGCGGTGCGCTTTCAAAGCAGCAAGCTGATCTTCGCACTTACTACTCTAAGTTAATGTCGTTAAACACACTTCCTGCCATTGTTGGTGGTGACATGCAAGCGATTGAATTGACAGGCTCAGAACAAGTTATTGCTTTTACGCGAAAGCTAGGTCAACAACTGGTGCTCGTCGTAAGTAATTTTTCAGAAAACCCTCAAGATGTTGAACTAACACTTAACCAAACGTTGTTACCTAAGCTTAATCACAGTGGCTTAACGTTAATTGATAACCTAGAAAATCATGCCGACATTGTGATTTCTGAGGCAGCTACGAATGCGCCAATTCAACTACAGCTGAATGGCTTAAGCAGTGCAGTATTTACCTTAAAGGCTGACTATGAATAATAACAAACCAACGCTGAGCTTTTGGCAAATATGGAATATGTGTTTTGGATTCCTTGGTATCCAATTTGGCTTCGCATTACAAAACGGTAATGTAAGCCGTATTTTTCAAACTTTAGGTGCCAATGTTGATGATATTCCAATCCTTTGGGTTGCAGCACCATTAACAGGTCTAATTGTACAACCGATCATCGGTTACTGGAGCGATAAAACTTGGAATAAGTTAGGTCGTCGTCGTCCGTTCTTTTTCTATGGGGCTATTTTAACGACGTTATCGTTATTCATCATGCCTAACTCACCAAGCCTTTGGATTGCGGCGGGTATGTTATGGATCATGGATGCGTCAATTAACGTGACTATGGAGCCATTCCGCGCCCTTGTTAGTGATAACCTACCGAAAAAACAACGTGCAACTGGTTATGCGATGCAAAGCTTCTTCATTGGTGTTGGTGCGGTTGTTGCGTCTGCATTACCTTGGATGATGACTAACTGGTTCGATATTGCTAATACGGCACCTGCTGGGCAAATTCCAGATTCTGTAAAATTTTCGTTTTACTTTGGTGCAGTAGTTTTATTAGTTGCTGTGTTTTGGACTGTATTTACCACGAAAGAATATTCACCAGAAGAACTTGAAAGCTTTCATGAACAAGAGCAAAGCGATGACTCGAGTGATGTTCAAAGTGATGTAAACTTTAACAAAGGCGCTGCAATCTTTACGGTTCTTGGTCTAGTAGTACTTGGTATTGTAACGGGTCTATCGCTTGAAAAAGAGCTTTATTTACTCGCTGGTGGTTTGATTAGCTTTGGTGTTATTCAATTTATTGCTGGTGCTTTAAAGGCTAAAAACGCAACCAGTGGTGGCTTTTATCAAGTTGTGAATGATGTATTCACTATGCCAGAAACGATGAAACAATTGGCATGGGTACAATTTTTTAGCTGGTTCTCATTGTTTGCAATGTGGATTTACACCACATCGGCAGTAACTAGCTTCCACTACGGCAGCAGTGATACAAGCTCTCTTGCCTACAATAACGGTGCGGATTGGGTTGGTGTATTATTTGCCGCTTACAATGGTTTTGCTGCCATTGCAGCACTGTGTATTCCGGTTATCGTTAAAAAAGTAGGGCTAAAAATGGCTCACGCTCTCAACCTAGTGCTAGGTGCATTGGGTCTGGTCAGCTTCATTATTATCAAAGATCCAAGTTTACTGATCTGGCCAATGATTGGAGTAGGGTTTGCTTGGGCGTCAATTCTATCTTTACCATACGCAATGTTAAGTACCTCAGTACCAAGTAAAAAAATGGGTGTGTACATGGGTATCTTTAACTTCTTTATTGTTATTCCGCAGCTGTTAGCGGCAAGCGTATTAGGCCTAATTTTACGTCACTTTTTTGATAATCAACCGATTTATGCGTTAGTGCTAGGTGCAGTGTCATTCGTACTAGCAGCGGTCGCTGTGCTGCGCGTTAAGCAACAATAATAAGGACACACAATGAAAAAATTTAATCTTATTACAGCAAGCTTGTTAGCGTTAGGTTTAACAGCTTGTAGTTCAGAGCAATCAGTTAATACAGCAGTTGAGCAGGTGTCAGCGCCAGGTGCACCGGGTGTTGAGCCTTTTTGGGCATACTCTGGTAAAACGGGTATTGGTACCTCTTACGAGCAATACCAAGACGGCCACTACAGCGACGCAGCTGCTACTGGCAAAGTATCAAAAGTTTGGTTTTCAATCGCGAAAGGCATGATCACAGAAACCATGTTTGGTTTAATTCACCAAGCGCAAATCAAAGATATGCAGTTTGTTGTAGTCGGTAAAGACTTTACCGTTACAGAGAACGATGATCTCGATGTGAGCATTGATTATTTATTCAAAGACGACGCAGGTCGCCCATTATCGCTTGCTTACAAAGTGGTAAGTAAAGATAAGCAAGGTCGTTTCACCTTAGAAAAACATATCTTTACAGATCCAAACGGTCAAACATTGTTTGTTCGTAGCGTATTTAATACCGACCTTGAAGGTGTGAAAGCCTACGTTAATGTGAATCCTTACATCAATAACAATGGTTTAGACGATTTCGCAAAAGTGACTGATAAGGGCCTAGTTGCGTGGCAAGATGATAACTTTTTATCTTTACAAGCCGCTCAACCATTTAAGCAAGCAAGCGTTGGCTTTACAGGTGTTAGTGATGGCTTAAAAGAGTTAAAAGCAACACAATCACTTTCAACGACTTACCAAAATACCGGTGATAAGTCGGGTAATGTAAGCTTACTTGCAGAGCTTGGCGAAGTATCAAAAAACACTACTTTTGATTTAGCGTTAAGTTTTGGTAACTCTGAAGCTGCAAGCTTAAAAGAAGGTCAAGCGAGTTTAAATCAAGGTTACCTAAAAGTGCTTGCAGCATATAACGGTGAAGGTGCTGCAATTGGTTGGCAAGACTATTTAGCAAGCCTTGAACCTTTGAGCACATTAACTAACAGCACCGCAGATAATGGTAAGTTACTTTATACCAGCGCCATGGTGTTAAAAGCACAAGAAGATAAAACCCATGCTGGTGCTTTAATTGCGTCACTGTCTAACCCTTGGGGTGAAACAGTATCAGCTAAAACAGGTTCTACCGGTTATAAAGCGGTTTGGGTACGTGATTTCTATCAAGTTGCGATGGCATTTATGGCCATGGGTGATACACGTACCGCAAAAACGGCGTTTGAATATCTAGAAAAAGTACAAGTAACAGATAACACACCAGGCAATGGTGGTGACACGGGTTGGTTTTTACAAAAGACGCACGTTGATGGTGAGCTTGAGTGGGTAGGTGTTCAGCTTGACCAAACAGCAATGCCAATTATGTTAGCGTGGAAACTACATCAAGCAGGCGTACTTAGCGAGCAAGAGCTTACAGATTGGTATGGCAAAATGTTAAAGCCAGCTGCTGATTTCTTAGTTGATGGTGGCCTTGCGAAAATTCTTTGGAACGACACGCAAATTACACCGCCAGCAACGCAACAAGAGCGTTGGGAAGAACAAAATGGTTTTTCACCATCAACAACGGCTGCGGTTGTTGCAGGCCTAGTGACAGCTGCTGATATTGCTAAAAAAGCAGGTGACACAAAAAATGCAGAGCGTTATCTAGCAACGGCTAAAACCTACAACAGTGAAATTGAAAGCACCATGTTTACGACTCAAGGTAACCTTAAGTCTGAAAACAGCGATGGTGAATATTTCATTCGCATTGGTCAAGACAAAGATCCAAACTCATCAACCACACTTAACGCCAATAATGGCCGTGAAGGCTTTGATAAAAAGCAAATCCTTGATGGTGGTTTCTTAGAGCTTGTACGTTACGGTGTTCGTGATGCACTTGCGCCAAGCATTGTAAAAACATTACCAGAATACGATGACGAAACCTTAGTCGATAATCTGCAAGTGCGTTACACCTTTAATTTTGCTGATGGCTCAGGGTCATTCCCTGGTTACCGTCGCTATGGTAACGATGGTTACGGTGAAGATGAAGTGACAGGTAACAACTATGCTGAAGGTGGCAATAACACCCCTGGTCAACGTGGTCGTGTATGGCCGTTTTTCACAGGTGAGCGTGGTCACTATGAAATCGCTGCGGCAAACGCAACCAACAGCCTAGATGCGATGAAGCAACAAGCGATTAAAGACACCTATGTAAAAGGTATGGAAGCATTTGCCAATGAAGGCATGATGTTACCTGAACAAGTTTGGGATGGCGTAGGTAACAATAAAGCAGGCTATCAGTTAGGTGAGGGGACAAACTCAGCGACACCACTTGCTTGGACTCATGCAGAATATATCAAGTTACTCCGTTCAGTGAGTGATAAACATGTGTGGGACCATTACCCAGTGGTTGAAAAAGCCCTCAAGTAATACCTTATTAATAAGCCGCAATTCATTTGCGGCTTTTTAGTTTAAATTTGAGTAGACATTATGTTTAAGAAATTAATTTGTTTAACCTTGATGCTATTTACAGGTGTCACTTTTGCAAATGTGATAATCCCTGAGGTGTCAAAAGGGCATCTTGATGTTAAAGAAAACTTTAGTTCAAAGTACGTTGAGAGCCGCTTTTTAAATATCTGGTTACCACCAGGTTATAACAACACGCGTAAGTATGATGTTTTATATATGCATGATGGTCGAATGTTGTTTGATGCCAAAACAACATGGAATAATCAAGAATGGCAAGTTGATGAAGTTGCCGCGAAGTTAATTCAAAGCGGTAAAGTTAAGCCATTTATTGTTGTTGGCATTCCAAATGCGGTAGAAAATCGTCATAGCGAGTATTTTCCACAAAAAGTATTTGAAAGTTTAGCAAAGCAAAAACAAGCAGATTTATTTGAGTTAGAGAGGTATCCAGGGCAAAAGCTGTTCTACTCTAAGGTTTATTCAGACAACTATGCTCGCTTTGTTGTTGAAGAAGTCATTCCCTTTATTGAGAATAACTATTCAGTAAATAAAGGTTTTGAACATCGGTATATCGCAGGATCAAGCATGGGAGGGCTTATTTCTTGGTATACATTACTTCAATATCCTAATGAGTTTGCCGGCGCAATTTGTATGTCTACGCATTGGCCAGGAATTTTTACTTATGACAAACAAGTATTTACTGCTTTCAAGCAGTATATTTCTGACAATATTGGCAAACTAACAACACAAAAAGTTTACTTCGATTATGGAGATGGCACATTAGACTCCATGTATCCTGATCTTCAAAAACAAATTGATAATGTGTTTATGCAACACGGTTATCCGGCTTCGTTATGGCAGAGTCAATATTTCCCTGGTGCGACGCATGCAGAAGTTGATTGGGCTAAGCGATTGCAAATTCCACTTGAGTTTATGTTCAGAGCCAACACTCAAGCACTGTAATATTTGATTGATTAAAAGAATCGAACTGCTTCTGCTAGGCTAAATGCCTGTATTAGCCGTATTCATAGCACGAAGCTATATCGATGAAGTAAATACTTAATTACATGCCCAATATTTATTGGGCATGTTGCTTTTGGCAAAAGGAAAAATAATGTTAAAAAAACTAGCCTTATGTGGTTTGTTAGCAATAAGCACGCAAAGTAAAGCGGATGACTATTTGCTTTACTTTATGGGGGGCCAATCAAATATGGAAGGTTTTGGCTTTAATAAAGACTTACCTGCACAGTATAAAAAGCCAGTTGAAAATACCTTATTATTTTTTGGTAACCCTGTTGCTGATGATGCATTAAATGGTGGCAAAGGTGTTTGGACTAATTTAATGCCTGGTTTTGGAACAGGGGCAAGATCGACAGAGCATTCAATTATTTTATCTGATAGATTTGGCCCTGAATTGAGTTTTGGTAAACGCTTATCTGAGCTAACGGGTAAGAAAATAGCCATTATCAAATATGCGCGTGGTGGCTCATCTATTGCGCTTGGGGCATCTGGTTTTGGTACATGGGGGCAGAACTATGCTGACAACACCAAGATCAACCAATGGGATAACTTTCAAACTACCGTAAGAGCTGCGTTAGCGAACAATGATATAGATGGTGATGGTGTAGCAGATACTTTAGTCCCAGCAGGGATAATTTGGATGCAGGGTGAGGCCGATGCCTATCATGAGCAAGCATCTAAGGTTTATTTAGCTAATTTAACAAGCCTTATGAATGATATGAAAATGACTTTTGGCAATAGAGAGTTACCAATCATTCTTGGCAGAATCGAAGACTCTGGTAAAACACCTGAAACACGCATGATGCCACATATTGATAGTGTATGGGATGCTCAGAAAAAGTACGTTAAATCAAATGCTAATGCTCATTTAGTTGCCTTTGATGAGCCTGTCGAATTCATCGAAGATAAATGGCACTATAAAAGTAATTACTATATAAAACTAGGTAACCTTTTTGCAGAAAAAGCAGCCGAAACATTAGCTAAGTAAGCTTCTTTTAAATAACTACTTAAATAATTAAACCGCCGAATTAACCTCGGCGGTTTTTTGTTTTGCACTTTTTTACAAATAATTTTTTAGAGTGTGATATTTTGATTAAGTATTTAGAAGAAATTGTTTCTAAAGTTAAATGTTTGCTTAAAGAACATAAACGTCATAACCTTTTATGTTCTTATCAAAAAATATGACTAAAACTTGGCTAAGTCATTTTTTAAATAAATGTCTAAAGGGAGTTGAATTCAGATGTTAAAGAAAGTCTTTTTTATAATTTTTATAATTTTGCAATGTTCTTGTTCTATTCGCTCTAACTTTGGTGATTACGTAATTGCTGACGTGGAAAACAGAGGTAGAGGTGAACATGTGCAGGTTTATAAAGATAGAGAAATTTTCAACTTTAGAACTTCTTATTTAGGCAATGTAGAATCTAACTACTGTCACGAAAAGAATGACTCTCTTATCCCAGAAAGTGCTTATTATTATAATCCTTCTAATATAAAAGAATCTTTACAAGACTCTCTGAAAGTTAAAGCACATAAAATGGGTGGTAATGGTATAGTTTTTTCTCAATGTTACACTAGGTCAAATACAAACCAATGTTATAAATCAATGCGTTGTGAAGGTTCAGTTTATAATATTGAAAATTAACTGTGAGCTCTAAAACAATGAAACACATGATTCGCTTTGTTTCTCTAATCATACTTACTTTCCCTTTATTAAGTGTTGCTATTGCAAAATTAAAACCCTTCAGTAGTGATGGTTGCAGTTCATTTCCTGATGGAACGATAGAACACAAAAGCTTATGGTTGGCTTGTTGTACAGCCCATGATCTCGCATATTGGCAAGGCGGCACTTTCAAGCAACGTGAGCAAGCTGATATAGATTTAAAAGCGTGTGTTGCACAAGTGGGTGAGCAAGAAATTGCGGTATTGATGCTTGCTGGTGTCAGAGTGGGGGGGACACCTTTTTTACCTACCAGCTTTCGCTGGGGTTATGGCTGGCCTTACCCCAAGTTTTATGGCGAACTCACTGAGCAAGAGCGCTTACAAGTTGAAAGCCGTTTAGCAGAATACGCTGATACTGAACAGCATTAACACTTAATAAAGAGAATGGGCAGAGAGCAGCCTATTCGAGTTTTTTTATAATTATTTAAAATGGAGTTTATAGATGATAAAAACAGCCTGGATGTTACTTTTATTATTTTCTCTTAATTCTCAAGCACAAAGCTTTCAATCTAAACTTGTTGAGGCCGCCAAAGAGCGAACTGAACACTTTGTAGTTTATAACGGAAGTTACCGAAAAATAGACTATCCCAATGGTGATGTACCTAAGAATATAGGTGTATGTACCGACGTGGTTATACGTACTTACAGAGCTTTAGGAATTGATTTACAGGCTTTTGTATATGAGGATATGCGCGACAACTTTAGCTTATATCCTTCAAAGCGAATTTGGGGCTTAACCAAACCAGATACCAATATTGACCATCGCAGGGTACCTAACCTACAAGTGTTTTTTGAAAGACATGGTGAAAGTCATGTTATTAGTAAAACAGCTGCTGACTATCAAGCAGGTGATATTGTGACTTGGGTTCTACCTAATAATAGGCCTCATATAGGTATCGTTACAGATGAACTATCGAAAGATAAATTAAGACCTCTGATTGTTCATAACATAGGCTGGGGTCCTAAAATGGAAGATATGTTATTCACTTACAAAATTACAGGGCATTACCGATATAAACCCTAACATACACACTAAGCTTCAATTAGTTACCACTTTAGTATACATTTAAGGTATTTATGTACCTTTATTGGGTTTGGTCTGATTTTTAACTTAAAGGGATTTATATGAAAAATGTTAGTAAATGCATTGCCAGTATTTTGTTGCTACTTCCGACGACTATTTTTGCTTCTCAAGAAGTTGTGATTGAAAAGTCAGATAAATTTACCGAACTGTCAAAAGGCTTAAAGGTAAGTGTTAGAACTGGCCCTACTAAAAATGCCAAAATTTATGACTTTTCGACAAATAAAATTACCATCACTGATGAGCATGGTGCGCCTTTTCAACGTTACTATTTGCATATTGCCACAGCAGATAAAGAATGGGCCAAGGAAATTATTACGTTTGATGATAGAACAAATGTAATTGACTTAAATGCACTACTTTTTGGTCAATTAATAGACACTTCTGAGCTGAAGAAATTAGACTCAGCGCATGCTTTTTCTTTATATAATCGTCTTGAAAATATTCTCTCGGAAGAATATGGCACATTTGAACAGGTTTACAATGATGGCCTTGCGGACTATTTAAATTATATGTCGATAGACGCCGGTTTTGAGAATTACATAGCAAGAACCGAGGGAGCGGGCGATAAACTCACAGAGTCACTAAAAGAAATAAAGCTGCCACCTCTTGTTGAGCACCAACAATTAATAAGTGAGTTTATTAAGGCTGTAAATCAAAAAGACAAAACATGGTTGTTGGCACAGCAAAGACCTAATTCCTCACAGCGAGACTCGGGAATTTATGCGCGCGGTTTAAACGTGCTGTTTGAGTATTTTGATAGCATAGGTAACCCTACAAAGTTCAATATTACCCGAGAAACAAAAGGTCGCTCCTATGACCTTAATTCTAATACACACTTTATTGTTGAATTGCTTGAGCACAAAGGTCGACGAGATAAAATAGAGATGGAGTTTATGTTTGTAGATTCTTATGGTGGCCGCTTTATTGCTGAATACGATATTACAGGTGTTCGTTTTCGTTAAGTAACGGTTTTAAGTAAAGCAGAAAAGCCGCAGGTTACGAAAACGTGCGGCTTTGATATTTCTTGGTTACAGCCCTGCTTTTTTAGCGCGGGCAGCGTGTAGCGTGTAGCTTTTTGTAACTTTCGATTAAACGAAGGTGCCTGTCTAAACCCTCAAGCTTCATGCTGGTTTCTGTTAAACCATAGAACATTACATCGCCGTTAATTGAGCCAACGACTGCATCCATCGTTTCTTGACCAAACATACGGGTGAAGCTATGAATGTAATCTTCAATCTCTAGGTCATCGCTGAGTGCGACTTCTAACGTTGCATGCATTGCTTGGTAGAATAGGCCGCGTTCAACAATGGTATTGTCGTTATACTGTAAGAATGCTTCAACAAGCTCCATTGCTGCTTCTAAATCACCAAGTGCTAGATAAATAAGTAGCTTCAGCTCAAGAATCGTTAACTGACCCCATACAGTGTTTTCATCAAATTCAATGCCGATTAAGGTGATGATATCAATGTAGTTATCTAGTTCACTTTCTTCTAAGCGCTCAACTAAATCAGCAAGTTGATCTTCTGATAAACGATGCAGGTTTAAGATATCTTCACGGAAGTTAAGTGCTTTATTGGTATTGTCCCAAATCAAGTCTTCCACTGGATACACTTCTGAGTAATCAGGCACTAAAATGCGACATGCGGTACCAAGATCTGAGAACTCAGCAATGTAAGCTTCTTTACCTAAACTTTCTAATATACCGAATAAGCTCGCTGTTTCTTCCTCATTGCTACCAGAGAAATCCCACTCAACAAAATCATAGTCGTGTTTAGCGCTGAAGAAACGCCATGAGATCACGCCAGTTGAATCAATAAAGTGCTCTACAAAGTTTTCCGGCTCAGAAACTGCCATACTATTGAACGTTGGCTTAGGTACATCGTTTAAGCCTTCAAAGCTTCTGCCTTGTAATAACTCAGTTAAGCTGCGCTCTAACGCAACCTCAAAGCTTGGGTGCGCGCCAAAAGAAGCAAATACACCGCCTGTTTTAGGGTTCATGAGTGTTACGCACATCACAGGGAACTGACCACCTAGCGAGGCATCTTTTACTACAACAGGGAAACCTTGTTCTTCAAGACCATTAATACCCGCAACAATACCTGGGTATTTATTTAAAACGTCCTCTGGTACGTCTGGTAAAACTATTTCTTGCTCAATGATTTGACGTTTAACGGCACGCTCGAAAATTTCAGATAAACATTGTACTTTTGCCTCAGCAAAATTGTTACCTGCACTCATCCCATTACTTAAGAATAAGTTTTCAATTAGGTTTGAAGGGAAATAAACCGTTTCACCGTCTGAGTGGCGAACATAAGGAATCGAACAAATGCCACGTTCTTTATTACCAGAGTTGGTATCTATTAGGTGTGAGCCACACAGCTCACCGTCTGGATTATAAATTTCGCGGGTATAGTCATCTAAAATGCCCTCAGGTAAAGAGTCATCGTCAGTCAGAGCAAACCACTTTTCATTTGGGTAATGAACAAACTCGCTATTAGCAATGTCTTCACCTAAGAACTGGTCGTTATAGAAGAAGTTACAGTTTAAGCGCTCAATAAATTCGCCTAAAGCTGAGCATAGCGCGCTTTCTTTCGTTGCACCTTTACCATTGGTAAAACACATAGGCGAAGCTGCATCACGAATATGAAGTGACCATACATTTGGCACAATATTACGCCAAGAAGAAATCTCGATTTTCATCCCCAACTCTTCAAGGATGGCCGTCATATTTGCGATGGTTTCTTCAAGCGGTAAGTCTTTACCTAAAATAAAGGTATTACTGTCATCACCGGGTTTTGCCATCAGCATTGCTTGCGCATCAGCTTCGATGCTTTCAACAGTATCGATCTTAAATTCAGGGCCAGTTTGAATAACACGTTTAACTGTACAGCGCTCAACAGAGCGTAAAATACCTGTGCGATCTTTCTCAGAAAGGCTTTCTGGTAACTCAACCTGAATTTGAAAAATTTGGTTATAGCGGTCTTCAGGGTCAACGATATTGTTTTGCGCAACACGAATACCATCTGTCGGGATATCGCGTGAATTACAATACACTTTAATAAAGTAAGCCGCACACAATGCAGAAGATGCTAAGAAGTAATCGAATGGACTTGGTGCAGTGCCATCACCTTTATAGCGAATAGGTTGGTCTGCAATGACAGAGAAATCATCAAACTTGGCTTCAAGTCTGAGGTTGTCGAGAAAATTAACTTTAATTTCCATTAAAAAATTCCACCTTTGTGCGCGTTGTTATCTAAAGCATTGTTAGCCAGATAAGCATTTTCAACATAATAGGTGTAATTATCTGCTTTTTCGAAGTAATAGTCTTGGGTAAATCGAAAAAAAACTAATTTTAATGCAATAAGTGTCTGGTTAGGGAGGGAGTAAGCGATAACAAAGCTGTTATCGCTAAAAATTAAACACTTGAACCACGAATAATTAACCGAGGTGGTAAAAGGGTATTCTCGACATCTTCACCACGAATAAGTTTAAGCAGGTTATCGACCAACATTTGTCCGGCGAGGGTGGTGTCTTGCTGAACAGTGGTAAGTGGTGGGTTTACAAAGCTCGAAACCGCAATATTATCAAAGCCAACAACGTGCACATCATCAGGAACCTTTATTTTTGCTTCTTTCAATGCGCGAATAGCTCCAATCGCAATAAGGTCACTGGCAGCAAATAATGAGTTAAAACGAATGTTATTTGCTAAGAGTGAACGAGTCGCGTGATAGCCTGATTCTTCTGTTGAAATAGCATTTGCCATCTTACGTTCGTTTAAATTAACGCCCTTGGCTAGAAATGCATCTTTAAAGCCTTGGTAGCGAGCAAAAAATTCTGGACTATGCTCAGAAGCATCGCCGATAAATGCACAATCGGTTCTTCCTGTTGCGAGTAAATGTTCAGCCGCTAATTTACCACCGCCGTAGTTATCACAGCTCACAGTTAAATCTGGGCGGTTATCTACACTGGCACCCCAACAGACAAATTTAGTGTGCTGATCTATTAGGGTTTTAAATTTAGGTTGATAATCAAGGTAATCACCATAACCAAGCAGTATTAAGCCATCTGCACGATGGCTGTCTTCGTAATCGGCTTGCCAATCAGAGCTGCTTGACTGAAACGATACCAGTAAGTCGTAGCCTTCTTTTGCACAGGCTCTGGTTATACTACCTAGCATCGCCAAAAAGAAAGGGTTTATTTGTGATTCATCCGAAGTGGGATCTTCAAATAATAACAGGGCGAGGGTGCTACTTTGCTGTGTTCTTAAGTTACTGGCATTTTTATCAACTTTGTAGTTGAGCTGCTTGGCTACCTCATGAACACGTCGACGGGTTTCTTCGTTGACCAAAGGGCTATTTCGCAGCGCGCGAGACACGGTTGACTGCGACACACCCGCATAATGTGCAATGTCAAAAGATGTCGCCTTACCTTTCATATGGTTACCAAATAACAGAACTAGTAATTGCCATTTTCGGCTATTTAATATTTTTTTCAAGCTATTTGTGACAAGCAGCTAGAGTGTGGCTGTTCTGTACACAGTTAGGTATTTTTTATGTGTTTATAAATGCCTTTTCGATACTTAATACGCAGGTTTTCTCATTAAATACGTATGCATGCACAAATAATGAAAATTTTTATTGATCCAAATCTGACACCGGTGTCATAATGTCACTGTTTTATCATTTTGTTGTCAAAACGTATTTGGCTGCCCATTCATTTGGGCAGCATTTTTTTAATACAAAAGATAGCTTCTTTGAGGCAATGACCCAAAGTTTAGCAGACACGGTGGCTTTGCCATTGAAAACTAGAAAAATAAGCGGCAACTAGCTTAGACAAATAGAGAAAACATCATGAACACACAGACAACCACAGAATTCGTTCCTATTCTTGTTGCCGATATCGGCGGCACTAACGCTCGTTTCGCTTTAATCACTGACTTTAATGCACAAACTAACCAGTTTGTTATCGAGCACAATTTAACTTTTCCAAGTGCAGATTTTGGCTCTTTAGAAAGTGCGATTAACCAGTACTTTAGTCAAATTTCGTTTTCAAAGCCAAGCCGTGCATGTTTAGCAGTAGCTGGCCCGATTAAAGCAGGTCAAGTTCACTTAACTAACCTTGGCTGGCACTTTAACGTTGCCGATTTAAAGGCTGAGTTTTCATTTGAGCAACTTGAAGTAATCAACGACTTTGCAGCATTTGCTTATGCGGCACCTTATTTAGATGATTCGCAAAATATGGCTGTTAAAGCAGGTCAGGCGGATGAAAATGCGAATATCGCAGTTATGGGGCCAGGTACAGGTTTTGGTGCTGCGTGTTTAGTTCGCACATCACAAGGCAGCGCTGTTCTTAGCTGCGAAGCGGGGCACATTACCCTTGCAGCTGTCACAGACTTAGACCGTAGGCTGATTACTGAGCTTAAAAAGCAATTAAATCATGTTTCTGTGGAGACTGTGTTCTCAGGCCCTGGTATTGCTCATTTATATGGCGCTATGGCTGCGGTAAAAGGCGTTGAAGCCAAGAATTTAGATGCAGCACAAATTAGCGAGTTAGCAACCACGGGTCAATGCGAAGTCTGTGATGCAACACTCAATCAATTTTGTGATTGGATTGGTAGTGTAGCAGGGGACTTAGCCCTGACATTTGGCGCATTAGGTGGCGTATTTATTGGTGGTGGTATTTTACCTCGTATGCAACAACGTTTATTATCTAGTCGATTTGTTGAACGTTTTGCAGACAAAGGCATTATGTCGCAATATACTTCACAGATCCCTGTTACGCTTGTAACACAAGACAACATTCCATTCATTGGTGCTGCTGCGTGTATACATGTTAAAAGTAACGCGTAAATAGCAGTTGGATGTAGAGCGGATGAAGAAAGTAACCATCAACAGTGTCGCCAGCTATGCCGGTGTATCGAAAAAAACAGTATCTCGCGTGCTTAATAATGAGCCAAACGTGAGTGATGCAACGCGCGAAAAAGTACTTAAAGTATTTAAAGAGCTCGATTACACGCCAAACCCAATCGCTAGGGGTTTAGCACAAAACCGTAGTTTTATTATTGGTTGCTTGTACGATAATCCGAGTAAAAGCTATATTACCCGGGTGCAAACTGGTGCCTTAGCGGCGTGCCATGAACTTAACTACAACTTATTGATCCATCCTTGCGAATTACGCGGTGATGAATTAATTAGTAACATTGAGCAACTAATTCAAACCTCTCGTTTAGACGGCATTGTACTGACCCCACCATTTTCAGATTTTCCTGAACTTGTAAGCTTTTTAAAGTCGAAAAAGATCCCGTATGCTCGTGTCGCCTCTGCGGTACTTGAAGACGACTCTATTTCGGTAAGAAGTAATGACGAACAAGGGGCTTTTGAAATAACAGAGCACCTTATTAAGCTGGGTCATAAAGAAATCGCCTTCATTAAAGGTCACCCTGATCACAGTGCCACAGAGCAGCGTTTTAAAGGTTATCGAAGAGCACTTGCCTCAAATGGAATTGAGTTTGATGAACGCTTAGTTGAAGAAGGTAACTTCAGTTATCACTCTGGTGTTGATAGTGCCCGTACAATTTTAGATTTAAACCCTCGCCCAACAGCAGTATTTGCTTCAAATGATTACATGGCAGCGGCGGTATTAAAGCTTGCTACGCAAATGCAGTTAAGAGTGCCTGATGATATCTCTATTGCAGGGTTTGATAACGCACCAATTGCACGTCATATTTGGCCAGGGTTAACGACCATTGCACAACCAGTGGAAGAAATGACTCAGCAAGCAGTTAAGCAATTGATCACTCATATTGGTGATCCACAAGAGTCGCCTTATCAAGTAACCCTTGAAGCAAAACTCATTACTCGTGAGTCGACAGCAGCAATTAAATAAATTTCATCTTGTTTTTTCACAGTAGCCCGAGAATGAGTGACGCGTTCTCGGGCTTTTTTATTTCAGGCTAAAAAATTTCATGAAAACACTATAAGTTACTGTTTTTAATTAAAACCAACCTCAAAGCTTGTCTTGTCTATACGCCTTTGATAGTGGTGTTCCACATGAATTCTACTCATATTCTACTAAAATAAAATTGTTCATTATTTGGTCATTTAAAAAAATTAAACTAAATTTAACAGATAAGGTTGACACCGGTGTCACAGTCATGAGTTAATACAGTGACACCGGTGTCAGGTTGGTTGTGAGAGACAGCCTGTCAGCGTACCTTTGAACGGGTAAATCAAAGTTGCTCAGTACAATTATTTTCGTGGAGTCTGTAATTGTTACTGAGCCTTTATCCTCTAACTATAGAGATGAGTCGAATTTATATGTTGCATCCTCGTATCCAAGAAGTCACCGAACGCGTTATCGAACGCAGTAAAGAGACCCGCCAAGCTTATTTAGAGCGAATCGCGCACGCAAAAAAACAAACAAGAGTTCGTGCAGGTTTAGGCTGTGGTAATATTGCACACGTTATGGCTGCTTGTAGCAGCGATGACAAAGCTCGCTTAAAAGCAGACGAGCAACCAAACCTAGCTATCATCAACGCTTATAACGACATGCTTTCTGCGCATGTTCCTTACAAAGATTATCCGGAAATCATCAAAAGCCTTGCCACTAAGTTCGATGCTACAGCACAAGTTGCTGGCGGCGTACCAGCTATGTGCGACGGTGTTACTCAAGGCCGTGATGGTATGGAACTATCATTGTTCTCACGTGATGTGATTGCAATGTCTACAGCGGTTTCTTTATCGCATGACGTGTTCGACGGTGTTTTCTGTTTAGGTGTGTGTGACAAGATTGTCCCTGGACTTCTAATAGGTGCCTTATCATTTGGTCATTTACCAACGTATTTCTTACCAGCAGGTCCAATGCAATCGGGTATCCCGAATAAAGAAAAAGCCCGTGTTCGTCAAAAATTTGCACAAGGCTTAGTAAGTCGCGAAGAGCTGTTAGAAGCTGAAAGCGCATCGTATCATAGTGCGGGTACGTGTACTTTCTACGGTACCGCTAACTCGAATCAAATGTTAATGGAAATCATGGGTCTACATTTACCAGGTAGCTCTTTCATTAACCCTTACACAGAACTTCGTGATGGTTTAACAGGTCATGCTGTCGAAACCATGTTAAAGCAGTTAATCGAAACAAAAGATGCTAACAGCCTTGCAGACGTAGTAAGTGAAAAAACAATTATTAATGGTTTAGTTGGCTTGTTATCAACAGGCGGCTCAACAAACCACGCAATCCACCTAGTAGCAATCGCGAAAGCAGCGGGTGTAATCCTTACTTGGAAAGACATGGCTGACTTATCAGAAGTTGTGCCACTTCTTACACGTATTTACCCGAACGGCTCAGCAGATGTAAACCACTTCCAAGCAGCCGGCGGTATGGGCTTTTTAATGAAGCAACTACTGAGCAAAGGTTACTTACATAACGACGTGAAAACGATTGTAGGTGATGGCTTAGAAGCATACACCACAGAGCCAATGCTAGATAAAGATTCATCAGTGATCATGACTAACAGCACAGGCCCAAGCAAAGTTAAATGGGTAGCGTGTCCTGAAAAGTCACATGATGAAGAAGTATTACGTCCGATTGATAACCCGTTTAGCAAGCAGGGTGGTTTACAGCTTCTTACAGGTAACCTTGGCAAAGCCGTTATCAAAGTATCTGCAGTGGCTGAATCTCACCAAGTTGTTTCTGCACCAGCTAAAGTATTTAGCTCACAAGGTGAGTTACAAGAAGCGTATAGCCGCGGTGAGTTAAATACAGACTTTATTGCTGTAATTAAAGAGCAAGGTCCGAAGGCGAAAGGCATGCCTGAGCTTCACAAATTAACGCCAGTAATGGCAACACTACAAGACCAAGGCTACAAAGTGGCGATTGTGACAGACGGTCGTATGTCGGGTGCATCAGGTAAAGTTCCTGCTGCAATCCACTTAGCACCAGAAGCGGTTGAAGGTGGTGTAATCGCAAAAATTCACGAAGGTGACTTAGTGACGCTTGATGCACCAGCGGGTGTATTGAAAGTACACGTAAGCGATGAAGAATTAGCAAAACGTGAATTACAACTTAGCCAACCAAGCCAAACATATGGTACAGGCCGAGAGTTATTCGCAGGTTTCAGAAATATAGTAAGTAGTGCAGACCTTGGCGCAAGTGCCTTTGGTTTAGAATAATAATACGCCGTTACTGGGCTATGAGGAACAAACAATGAGCATTGAGAAAATTTTATCATCGGCACCTGTGGTACCGGTTGTTGTTATCGAAAAACTTGAAGATGCAGCACCACTTGCACGTGCGCTTTATAACGGTGGCTTAAAAGCACTAGAAATTACTTTACGTACGCCGATTGCGGCAGAAGCTGTAAAGCTAATGAAAGAAGCCGTACCAGAAGCATACGTTGGCACAGGTACCGTGGTTGATAAAGCGACATTTAATGCATCTGTTGAAGCCGGTGCTGACTTCATGGTTAGCCCAGGTGTAAACGACGAATTATTAGCACTGGCTAAAGACACTGATATTCCATTTTTACCAGGTGCAGCAACACCAAGTGAAGTAATGAAATTAGCAAGCCATGGCTTTAAGTTCTTAAAGTTCTTCCCTGCAGAAGCAGCGGGTGGCACAGCAATGCTGAAATCAATTGGTGGTCCTTTACCACAAGTAACATTTTGCCCTACAGGCGGTATTAGCCTTGAAACAGCACCTAATTACCTGGCACTTAAAAATGTAATCTGTGTAGGTGGTACTTGGATGTTAGATAAACAACTTATTGAAAACAAAGACTGGCAAGCCATTGAAGCGCTTGCTCGCCAAGCAAGTGAAGTAAAATAATTAACGGGAGATATTAGAATGATTAATGTTGCAATTAATGGCTATGGACGTATCGGTCGTAACGTATTACGTGCCCTTTATGAGTCAGCTCAAAACAACGAAATCAAAATCGTTGCAATCAACGATTTAGCACCAGCAAATGTTAACGCGCATTTAACTCAATTTGACTCAGTACACGGTCAATTTTCTCAAAAAGTAACACTTGCTGAAAACACTATGCTAATTGGTAATGACGAAATTACCCTTACGCAAGAGCGTGATCCTGCAAACTTACCTTGGAAAGCACTAAACGTAGATATCGTTTTAGAATGTACTGGTTTATTCACTTCACGTGACGCAGCGGCTAAACACATTGAAGCGGGTGCTAAAAAAGTTATTGTTTCTGCACCTGGTACTGACATGGATGCAACAGTTGTTCACGGTGTTAACAGCGAAGTATTAAACGCTGACAGCAACATCATTTCAAATGCATCTTGTACAACAAACTGTTTAGCACCGATTGCAAAAGCAATCAACGACACAGTCGGTATCGAGCAAGGTAGCATGACAACAATTCATGCTTACACAAACGATCAAAACTTATCTGACGTTTATCACCCAGACTTATACCGTGCACGTAGCGCAACTCAGTCAATGATCCCAACGAAAACAGGTGCAGCTAAAGCAGTTGGTTTAGTACTTCCTGAACTTGCGGGTAAACTTGACGGCATGGCAGTACGTGTACCAACAATCAACGTTTCTTTAGTAGACTTAACGTTTGTTGCTAAGCGCGAAACAACTGCAGCAGAAATCAACGAAGTAGTTAAAGCTGCATCAGAAGGTGCAATGCAAGGTATTCTTGAATACAACGAACTACCACTTGTTTCTATCGACTTTAACCACAACCCAGCGTCTTCAATCTTCGATTCTACCCAAACTAAAGTAGATGGTAAGCTTGTTAAAGTGATGGCTTGGTACGATAACGAGTGGGGTTTCTCAAACCGCATGTTAGACCAAGTTAAAGCGCTAGGTCAGTTCTTATAATAGAACAGTAAAAGTTTAAGCTTTATCCAACAAAGCCACGTTTATCGTGGCTTTTTTGGTTTTAAAAAATACGCCTTAAATGTCAGCTTCATTTTTATGCGTTATTTTTCTGATTTTTGAGTAACTTTTTATATAGGAAAAAAACTATAACTGAAAGAAATATAAATGAAGGAAGTACATAAATAAAAAGCAAAGGAGCATTTTCTACTCTTTGTTCTTCATTCATAAATGGAATAGAGAGTTTCTTATAAGCTTCTAAAAACAACATGAAATTCGCGAATGCGCTAACTAAAATAAGACTTATATTCAAAATATATGACTTAGCCTTTGACATAGTTATTTAATCTCCCAAAACCAAATATCTTTGCTGTTGTTAAGATCTGATACTACACCAAAGAATTCATATATTGATCTTGTCAGCATACCACCACTAGTAATTTGATCTTCATTCCAAAGATCGATGTGGTCTCCACTACGGTTAGTAACAGACTCACTGCCTCGTTGCCAATAATCTTTAAAAAATATAATTCCAGTTTTACCATCTAGGTCATCTTGGAAAGTTTTTGGATTAATTTTTTGTAGATCACCTAACCAACTAAAGTTTGAAGTTTTAAGCCAACTGGCCATTTCTTCTGCTAAAAGAATATGTTTCATGCCCGCGTGTCCCCAGCATTTCTTAACTTTAGCTCCTGCAGTTGATACGCCAGATTTAATTAATGCGTCACTTAAGTTAATAGCGCAATAGTTTCCAAATGGGGAAGAGCTATTAGTTTGCTTATTTTGACATCTTGCTCTGATCAGTTCTTTTTCAGGAAAGTTTTCCCATAAATCATTAAATTGTAACATTTTATATCCTTATAATAGAGATGGTCTTGATTGTAAATATCTTCAAAGGTTTGAACAAAATCGACTAAAGTTCATTTTTTGTAATTAATTACTATCGAGTATGGTACTTCAATAATTGCTGCTAAAACTCTAAGTTAATCAGCCGAATTGTTTGGTAAATCGCAAGATAGGTTATCTTTTAAGAAAGTAGACATTTTTATTCCTTTAAAAATAATTTACTTGTGCAGGTTAGTTTGTTCCTCATTTTAAGTCAATGAGGATTCGTTTGTATTTTAGTTGGCTACTTACATTTGATTCTATCGATACTTGCTAGCAAACACTCACGCTGTTTTATAATGTCTTACTTTACAATATTTGTTCCTAAATTCTTCTGTGTTATGCTGCAAAAAATTGATAAATGGATTTTTATATCATGACACGTCTTTATCATCGGCTATTTAGAGCTGAGCAGTTTCAAGTGGGTGAGGGCAATATCAGTGGTTATATTGCTTGCTTCTTAGCGGTGTTATCCTGTTTAGGGGTATTAGCTTTTCATTTTCCAGAGTACTTAACGACCCCAGAGCTCAGGCAAAACTACAGTGTTGAGTTTTTACGTCAGCTAATGTTTGTGGCATTAATTATTTCGGGCAGTTTAGGGCTTTTGAATTTTGTTCGTAATACTAATAAACGGCTGGGTGCAACGGCTTGGGTATTTATAGTTGTGGCAATTGCATTTGGCGGTCCGAATGTTGAAGTGGGCGACTTTAAAGATAACACGCCGTACTTGGGGCTGGATTGGTTCATTCTTGACTTACTTGGCTCCACACTGATTTTTATTCTAATTGAGAAGCTGCTGCCGCACCGTAAAGAGCAAAAAATTCTCCGTACTGAGTGGCAGGGTGATTTAAATCATTTCTTTGTTAATCACTTAATTATTGGTTTTGTGTTGCTGGCAACCAATCAGTTCGTGCATCATGCATTTGGATGGGCTGTGTCTGATACAGTGCAAGGCTTTATTATTCAACTGCCATTTTTACTCCAATTATTTTTAATCATTTTAGTGGCTGATTTAATGCAGTACTTTGTGCATAGGGCTTATCACGAAGTGCCCCTGCTTTGGCGTTTTCATGCCGTGCATCACAGTGCAAAAGAGATGGATTGGCTTGCTGGCTCTCGTCAACATATTTTAGAAATACTCGTGACGCGCAGCTTAGTGCTTACGCCAATTTTTGTGCTCGGCTTTCCATCGGATGTCATTAGCCTCTATGTTATTATTGTTGGCTTTCAGGCAGTGTTTAACCACGCTAATGTTCGGGTAAAATTTGGATGGTTAAAGTACGTGCTCGTTACGCCTCAGTTTCATCATTGGCATCATTCATCTGATAAAGCGGCCATTGACCGTAACTATGCTGCGCATTTTTCATTTTTAGATTATCTATTTGGCACGGCAGTCAAAGGTCAAGCAGAGTGGCCCGATAAATATGGAGTGGTTGGCGATTACATGCCAGAAGGTATGTTAAAGCAGCAGGTGTTCCCGTTTAAAAAGCAAAAATAAAGCCTCACTGAGGCTTTATTTATAATTACCTACACTCATAATCGCGAAACTAGCTCAGAAAAGCGAGGGCGTTCGTCTAAATTGAGCGCTAAGCACTCTTGAACTACGTCAGCAAGCATAGTGGTAATGTCGTTTTGTTCAGTGACTACAGTCAGCAAATCATCGATGAAATAACCAAGGGCGCGTACTTCAATGCTTTCTAACCGCTGCTGTTGATCAGGCGTCAGCATGGATAAGTCGGTTGCTGCACCAAAGTCACCAAATAATAACTCGCCTTGTGAATTGATCATGCTGTTATGGGCATAAATGTCACCATGGCTTACTTGCTTTTGATGTAAATGGGCGAGGGTACTTGTCATTTGCTTGACGATTTTTAGCACCATTTCTGGCGCGTACTGGCAGTTGTCTTCGAAGGTATCACGGGTACAGCTTGCAAGGGAGGGTGGCAAACCAAGATTCGTGAACTCTTTACTGATAAGCTCCATCACTAAACCAAGTTGTGACTCTTCATCGACATAGCCCAATGCTTTAATGAGATTTGGATGCTCACTGGCTTTTAAACAACAATTTAGCTCATCGAGTGGATAGCCATCACTGGTGATCTCGCCTTTAAATAACTTAAGGGCAACAGGACGTTGATGCCAATTGGCCAAATGAATAACCCCAGACGCACCTTGGCCAATCTGCTTTTTAACTTCGATTTCATCCAGTGTGATTTTGCTAAACTGCTCACAGTGTAAGCTAGTTGAGCGATTTAAATCGTTACCAGAGAAGGCAAGCCAAGCAAGTTTCGGTAAAGCGAAAAGCCAATCTTCAACTTTTGTAAGCTTATTGGCACTTAAACGTATTAGCTCAAGCTCGTTACAATTAGCCATTGAAGCTGGCAAATGAGTTAACTGATTACCTGCCAGTGCGAGCTTTTTCAGCTTGCTGTACTCACCAAATGAATCAGGTAAAGCGGGGATTTGATTATCCGTTAAGATCAGCCATTCAATCTGCGTTGGCAAACAGTGTGCTTTAAATTCAGTAATTTGATTACCTTTAAATGCCACCATGATTAAGTTAGGGCATTCTCTTAGCACGTCTGGAATATGTTTAAACTGATTAAATGATAAAAACAGCCGTTTGAGATTTTTTAATTTGTAAAAATCGTCAGGTAAATCACTTAGCTGGTTATTAGATAAATCGAGGATTTCTAACGTATCGGCTAGGGTATAAATTTCTTTCGGCAATTCAGTTAGTTCTGCAACAAGCTGAAGCCGCGTACAACCTTGTAGAGAACCGGCTTTTAACTCTTCGAGGGTATTCAATGTTGATTCCTTTGGGCTAAAAGGTAAAAGGCCAACTTGGTTGGCCTTTTTAATTAAAACTGTGCGTTATGGTAAACGTTTTGTACGTCGTCACAGTCTTCTAGCATGGCTAAAAAGCGTTCCATGACTTCAACGTCTTCACCTTCAATGGGTGCTTCTACTTGCGGCACAAAAGCAATTAGATCTTCGTGGAAATCAGTAACTCCCATTTCTTCAAGTGCTGTACGGGTGTTGTTGTATTCAGTGTGTGGCGCGAATACCGTCACTTTACCGTCTTCAACTTCTACATCCGTTACATCTACATCAGCCATCATTAGCGCTTCTAAAACAGCTTCGTCATCATCACCATCAAAGACAAAAATAGCGAGGTGATCAAATAAGTGTGATACTGAGTTTTGCGCGCCAATTTTTGCATTTGCTTTAGTAAAACAAACACGTACGTCAGCGAATGTACGTTTGTTGTTGTCGGTTAAACAGTCAACAATGATCATACAGTTACCCGGGCCGTAACCTTCATAGCGAGTTGCTACATAATCTTCGCCGCCACCGCCTTTGGCTTTATCGATTGCACGCTCAATTACATGCGTAGGTACTTGGTCTTTCTTAGCACGCTCAATTAAGCGACGAAGCGCTAAGTTGCCATCGGGATCAACACCACCATTCTTAGCGCAGATATAAATTTCTTTTCCGTACTTTGAATAAACTTTGGTTTTTGCACCCGCAGTTTTTGCCATTGAGTCTTTTTTGTTTTGATAAGCTCTGCCCATCTGCGTGTTGCCTTTTTGTTATAGATAAAAATAAAGCGGTTATTCTAATCATTTAACCTACTAGTTAACAGTGTTTATTCATCGCTTTGCTGTAACTGCCACATTCGTGCGTATTCACCATTCGCTGCAAGCAGTTGATGGTGCTGACCTTGCTCAACAACCTGTCCTTGTTTCATAACAATAATTTTGTCTGCGTCAGTAATTGTTGATAAACGATGTGCAATAACCAAGCTGGTATGTCTTTGTGCGACTTCACGCATCGCGCTGAGAATGGCTTGCTCTGAATGCGAATCTAGCGCCGATGTTGCCTCATCAAATAATAAAATGGGTGAACCTTTTAAAATGGCTCTAGCAATTGCAATGCGCTGCTTTTCACCGCCCGACACTTTTAAACCGCGCTCACCAACAAGGGTTTTATCGCCTTTATCTAGGCTGGCAATAAATCCATCTAAATGGGCAAGGCTTATGGCTTTATCAATTTCATCTTCGCTTGCCGTTGGATTTCCGTAAGCGATGTTTTCGCGAATGCTGGTGTTAAATAGCACGGTATCTTGCGGTACGATGGCAATTGCTTGGCGCAAACTTTCAAGTGTCACTGTGTTGATTGCTTGCTCATCGATATAAATTTTACCCGCATCCACATCATAAAAACGGTAGAGCAGGCGGCTTAGAGTGCTTTTACCTGCGCCACTGGCACCCACAATCGCCACTTTGCTGCCAGAAGTAACCTCAAAGCTTAAGTTATTTAAAATTGGCCTTTGTTTGTCGTAACTAAACGACACATTTTCAAATCGAATAGCTGCTTTGGTTGCTTTTAATGGTTTTGCATCTTTGACATCACAAATGGCGGCTTTGCGATTTAACAGCCCGAGCATGTTTTCAAGGTCGGTCAGCGCACGGCGTATCTCACGATAAACAAAACCTAAAAAGTTAAGTGGTAAAAATAACTGGATCATATAAGCATTGATCATTACAAGCTCACCTATTGTCAGCTCTTTATTGACCACTGAGCTGGCACCGAGCCACATTAGCGCTGTAATAGCTGCGGCTATAATAAGTGCTTGCCCTGAATTAAGCGCCAGTAACGATAAACGATTTTTTAGCCTTGCTTGTTCCCATTTAGCTAAAAAGCTGTCGTAGGTGTTTGCTTCATAGTGTTCATTGTTGAAGTACTTAACGGTTTCGTAATTTAGTAAGCTGTCGATTGCACGGGTGTTTGAGTTGTTATCGGCAGCATTTGCTTCACGAATAAATCGGTTACGCCACTGAGTTACTATCACAGTAAAAGCAATGTAAGTAGTGACGGCAATTAATGTGACCAGTGCAAACCACGGTGAAAACAAGGTCGCAAAAATAATCGCTACTGTGATTATTTCAAATAGGGTTGGCACGATATTAAACATTAAAAAGCGCATTAAAAAGCTGAGGCCACTTGTACCACGCTCTATATCGCGGCTGATACCACCTGTTTGCCTATCCAGGTGAAAAGCAAGTTCTAAACTATGCAAGTGTTTAAAAACTTTTAGGCCAATATGGCGCATAGCGTGCTCTGTAACACGGCCAAATAATGCATCGCGTACTTCACCAAAAAATACACTGGCAAAGCGCAGTAAACCATAGGCGATCAGCAAGGCAATAGGAACACTTAATAGCGGGTTGATACTCGCATCAACCGCGTCAATTATTTCTTTTAGTGCCCATGGCATCAGCAATGTGGCGCCTTTTGCAGCAATAAGCGCTAAGACGGCTAAAATAACGCGGCCTTTAAAGCTCATTAAATAGGGCCAAAGTGTTTTGATGCTTTGTGATAGGTTCATTGCATCAGGTGACTTCGTCACTTGTTCTTTGCGGCTCATTCCACGCATTGGGCTCTCTTGAATCAATTTGATAAAAATAGGCAAAAGCTTTCGTGTTTTAGGCAAGTGTACTTTGCTAATTTACCTCTATACTGAGTGCAGTATACACCAGCGCATTAGCAAATTAGTTAAATGCATGAGTTAAACACGAAGAAAATTAAGGAGTAAGCATGAAAACCGTCGGTTATGCAGCACATGATTCTGAAAAACCATTAGAGCCGTATCATTTTGAACGCCGTGCACTTCGTGATGAAGATGTATCAATTGAAATTTTGTATTGTGGCGTGTGCCATTCTGACTTACACACGGCAGAAAACGACTGGGGCTGGACTCAGTACCCAGTGGTACCAGGCCATGAAATCGTTGGTCGTGTTCTTGAAGTAGGTAGCGGCGTTACTAAATACAAAGTGGGCGATAATGTTGCTGTGGGTTGTATGGTTGATAGCTGTTTAAGCTGTGACCAGTGTCATCACGGTGAAGAGCAGTTTTGTCGCGAAGGGATGGTAGGGACCTACTCAGGACAAGATCGCATTAGCGGTGAACTCACTCAAGGTGGTTATTCAAAACACATTGTGGTGCGTGAAGAGTTTGTATTGAGTGTGCCAGAAGGCTTAGACCTTGCTAAGTGTGCGCCAATTCTATGTGCGGGTATCACAACGTATTCGCCACTACGCACGTGGAATGTCGGCCCTGGTAGCCGTGTTGGTGTGATTGGTTTAGGTGGTTTAGGCCACATGGCAATTAAAATCGCAGCTGCAATGGGCGCACATGTTACGGCTATTAGCCGCAGTGATAAGAAAAAACAGCAGGTTTTATCTTATGGCGCAAAAGATTTATTGGTATCGAGCGATGAAGCTGCCATGCAAGCGCATGCTAATCAATTTGATGTGATCATTAACACTATTCCGGTAAAACACGACTTTACGCCGTATATTCCGCTTTTAGATATTGATGGTACGCAAGTATTGGTTGGTCAAGTAGGTGAGCTTGCTGAGTCTAACTCAGTGCCATTATTAATGGGGCGTCGCCGTGTTGCTGGCTCATTGATTGGCGGTATTGCTCAAACTCAAGAAATCCTCGATTTCTGTGCGTTACATAATATTCTGCCAGAAGTCGAAATGATTAAAATGGACCAAATTAATGACGCATTCGATAAGTTAAAGCAAGGTGATATGGCCTCACGCTTTGTAATCGACATGTCATCATTAGAAGTTTAACAAAGTTAAATGACTAAGCGGGCCTAATTAGGCCCGCTTTTTGTTTTAGTCATTTTATTTAAGTAATACCTTGTGTTTTATTTTTTTGCCCTCATTATATCCCAGTTATTCGCTTAAATTATTGGTCAGTTCTTGTTACGGTTTTTCTCAGTCATTATCTTGCTCTTTACTGTGTTCTTTAGTGCACAGAGCATGGCTATGCCTGACACTCAGTCACACTATGCTGCAACTAAATTGTTCCAAGTCGAGCTGACTAAAACACCAGTTATTTCCCAAACTCATACAGCTGAGCATCCTAAACCGGATGAACCATCGGGGTTTGATACCCTTATGCCGCGTTTAACTGCCAGTAATTCATCATTATTTCTTTATCATAGTCAGGTTGATCCTGATTACGAGCTATTAATTGAATTCTTTGCTGAAGATTGGGGGAAAGAGCACTTTTTAGCGCCGCCAGGTGCTGTGCGTGTGATCCCATGGTTTGCATTAGCCACTCAACGTAAATCCCGCATTAGTGGCTGGAAAGACGCTAATCTCTTGTACAAAGCCAATACGACCTACCATAGCTAAACGACTTCCTTCGTTACTTTTTATTTTTTGGAATTAAATTTTTACCGGCTGACAATGCCGGAAGGAAGTCATGTATGTCACATAAATCAAAGCCGGCGCTATGGCGTCGTCTAAAAATGAGTTATGTCGCTATGATAGCGGCGTGTATTTTATTAGCGGTTAGCGCACTACCTAACCTTTACCCTAACAAATCTTGGTTGCACATTAGCTTGCCAGATCAGACTGTGACGCTGCAAAGTGTGACAACGGCACTAAATCAACATGGTTTTGAAGTGACTGAAGCCAATGATAGCCAAGCACAACTGGCTATTTTATTAGCTGAACCGACTCAAAGTGCTAATGCGTTGAGCTTTATAAAAACGCAATACCCACAGCTAGAGGCTAAAATTGTTGAGCATGCGACAAGCCCACAATGGCTTCAGCAACTTGGGCTTTCACCGATTAAGTTGGGACTCGACTTAAATGGTGGGGTGTTATTTGTGCTTGATGTTGACCTAGATAAAGCAATGCAAGAGCACTTAAACAGTGTCTATCAACAAACTAAATTAACGCTTCGTAAAGACAAAATTCGTGGTATTCGGGCAAGTATTGTAAAAGAAGGGGTTGAGCTACAAATTTTACCAAGCGGCGAGGAGCAACTCGCAGGGCTTGTTTCAACGTTACAAGGTCAATTTAAAGGCCTGATGCAAACTAAATCAACAACGAATAACCTAACCACGGTATTACTGCATTTTAATGAGCAAAGCCAAAGCGAATTTAATAAACAAGTTATGGCGCAAAGCTTAACAACCCTGCGTGGTCGCATTGAAGAGCTTGGTATCACAGAAGCGGTAACGCAAAGACAAGGTAAGCAGCGTATTCGCATTGAGTTACCCGGTGTGCAAGACCCATCAGAAGCGAAACGTATTATTGGTGCAACTGCGACTCTCGATTTTTACCAAGTCGTCGAAGTAGGTGGTAAAGCGTTTAATGTGCAAGGTGGTGGCGTTGTTAATTTAAATCCTGTTGCGATTTTTTCAGGTGATCACATTAATAATGCCAGTGTTGGCAAAGATGAATGGGGCAAGCCTTTAGTGCAGCTTAGTTTAGATTCGCAAGGTGGCGATGCCATGTCTGCATTTTCTAAGCACAACATAGGTAAGCCTATGGCCACGGTGTATTCTGAATACTCGCGGGATGCAAATGGCGACGTTGTGAAAAAAAGCGAAGTGATCAATGTGGCAAACATTGCCCAGCATTTAAGTTCTCGTTTTAGCATTACTAATATGAAAAGCCCGCAAGCAGCCTATGATCTAGCGCTTTTACTACGCGCTGGGTCGCTCACAGCGCCAGTGACAATTGTTCAAGAACAAACCATAGGCCCAAGCTTAGGCAGTGAAAACATTGAACATGGTTTAGCAGCGTTAATGCTGGGTATCGGAATTACCCTTGCCTTTATGGCGCTTTGGTATCGTCGCTTAGGGCTGATTGCCAATATTGCTTTATTGCTTAATCTAACGGCTTTAGTTGGTTTAATGTCGTTATTACCGGGGGTTGTGCTGACCTTACCGGGTATTGCTGGGCTTGTACTGACGATAGGTATGGCAGTTGATACCAATGTGATTATCTTTGAGCGAATAAAAGAAGAGAAGCGTAAAGGCCGGCCTACTTATCAAGCGATAGAGCAAGGTTACAACCAAGCATTTTCGACCATTTTTGATGCCAATGTGACTACGATGATCACGGCAATTATTTTATATGCCATTGGTTATGGGCCGGTGAAAGGCTTTGCAATCACATTGGCGCTTGGGCTATTAACTAGTGTCTTTACTGGCGTTTATATTTCGAAAGCGCTTAGCCAAACACTCTACATTAAACTAACTAATTTAACGGGGGCTAAAGCATGAGTTGGTCAACATTAACTGCAGCTAGTAAAGCGCGCGTTTTAGGATTATTGCTTAGTTGTGTTTTAGTCATTACGAGCTTAACTGTTTTATCTGTAAAAGGGCTAAACTTTGGTCTTGATTTTACAGGTGGCTACATCACGGAAATTAACACAGCGTCAGTCACAACAATTACAGATTTAAAGGCAAAGTTAAGCCCTGAGGTTGCGAGTAAATTAACTATAAGTAAAGCGGGTGAATATCACTTTGTTTTAAGAGAAGCACCAGAGGTTAGTAAAGCCAGTACTTGGCAAGCAGAGCTGAATGAGCAAGGGGTAGACTATACCGTTTTATCTAGCTCATTTTTAGGCTCACAAGTGGGTGATGAGCTTTTTGAACAAGGTTGTTTAGCTTTATTTGCAGCGCTGATTGCAATTATGGTTTATCTTGCTGTGCGCTTTGAATGGCGACTCGCGGTAGGTTCAGTGGTTGCACTGTTACATGATTTAATCTTAGTGCTTGGTTTATTTTCCTTACTTGGGCTTGAGTTTAATTTAACCGTGCTGGCGAGTTTACTGGCTATTATTGGTTATTCATTGAATGACTCAATTATTGTTGGCGACAGAGTTAGAGAGCTTTTACGTATTCAGCCAGACAATCAACGCATAAATACCCATGTTGTGATTAACGATGCAATTGGTTCTACCTTAACACGTACATTGATCACCTCAGGCACAACACTTGCGACCATTGCTTGTATTTGGCTGCTTGCAGGGGCTGCATTAACGGGTTTTGCTATCGCGTTATTTGTGGGTATTGTTGTAGGGACCTTCTCATCGATTTGTATCGCCGCGACCTTGCCGCAGTTATTGGGGTTAAGTTCAGAAAATTACACCCAAACACTGGATGATAAAACTAAAGCCTATATGGAGTTGCCGTAAGCCAGTTTTATAACTTACTTTCATCAGCCGCTATTTTTCCATAGAATAGCGGCTTTTCTGTTTTAGCTACTTTGATATGAATAAAACACACGTAATTGAACATTTACGCTTTGCGCTAGAGGCACAACTGCAAAACGCCAAAGCAGCGGCAAAAGCGGCCCATGATGCAGCAACTCACGAAGAAAGTGTTGCTGAAACTCAATACGATACCTTGGGTTTAGAAGCCGCTTATTTAGCCCAAGGGCAAGCTGAGCGAGTTAATGAATGCTACCGTGATATTCAGGCATTCAATGCGGTGTTTAAAGAAAGCGAGTTTAATAAGGTTCGTGAAGGTGCATTAGTGTGTCTTATCGATGAGCAAGATAACGCAAAGTGGTTTTTTATGGGCCCAAGTGCAGGTGGCTTAGTGGTTACCGTAAAAGAGCAGCCTATTTATGTTGTAACCCGAGAAGCGCCGTTAGGTAAGCAATTGATTGGAAAGAGCCTTGATGATGAAGTTGAACTCTCAATAGCTGGCAATAAACAACTGTACAGCATAGATCAGTTAATTTAATTATTGGTATTTTTAATCAGTAAATTTCATCTTCAAGTAAAAAATATCTCGTTGGTCACAAAGCAAAAAAACCTCTATAAATCACATCAAGCTTAAGGCTTATACCAATACGCTTAATTACCAATTATTGTGTTTTGGTATTTCAAGCACCCATCTAGTTAAGTGAAGTTTAGCCTCATGCGTTCACTTAATTGGTTGGGTGTTTTCATTTTTCTCATAAGACTTAATTTAGGAAAAGTCGTGTTTAAAACCTTGATAGTGGTTGATAACAATGAGCAACGTTTTGCTCAAAATTTCGAAAATGTCATTACCTTTGACACCTACTTACGTGATTATCCAAAACATAATGAGCCAAAAACGCGCATTTTAAACTTGTGTGATACAGGGCAGTATTTAAGTAAAGGTTATTATTGTTCTTTGCTTGCTGAAGCGAGAAAGCATCAGGTATTACCGAGTGTAAAAACAATTAATGCGCTACGTAGCGATGAGCACAGCTCGCGTCATAAAGAACTTGCTGGTGGCACTGTATTTTTTGGCCATACAGATCAAGAGCAGCATAGTAAAGCAACCAAAGCACTATTCTCACAATATCCCGCACCTATTTTAGTGTGTGATGAGCAAGGAGTTGTTAAGCAAGGCACGATTGCATCATTAGATGACACAGCCTTTACAGAATTTGTAAAACAGCTCAGTAGTTTTACAGAGTCAGTATGGCGTATTCACGATAAAAAACGTCGTTACCGTTGGGATATGGCTATTTTGGTTGATCACCAAGAAAAAGTGCCGCCAAGTGATAAAGATGCCATTGCTAAATTCATCAAAGCAGCCGCTAAACATGGTATTTATGCTCAAGCACTGACATTTGATGAAATAACCAATATTGCACAATTTGATGCGTTATTTATTCGTCAAACAACGGCTATCGACCATCCAACTTATCGCTTAGCAAGTAAAGCACAAAGCTTAGGGTTAGTGGTCATTGATGATGCTGAGTCAATACTACGCTGTTGTAATAAAGTGTTTTTGCACGATGCCTTTAATTATCAAAAAGTGCCGAGTTTAAAAACGCATGTTGTTGCTGATACAAGTGAAGAGACAATTGACAATTTAGAAGCAAACTTTAGCTATCCGCTGGTATTAAAAATGCCAGAAGGCTCTTTTTCGAAAGGCGTATTTAAAGTCGCTAATCGTGATGAGTTAGTTGCTAAGTTAACAGAGCTGTTTGAGTTCAGTGCACTTGTGCTTGCGCAAGAGTACATGTATACCGAATACGACTGGCGTGTCGGGGTGTTAAATGGTCGTGCAATTTATGCATGTCGTTATTTAATGGCGCGTAATCACTGGCAAATTTACAACCATGATGCAAAACGATTCTTCTCAGGTGGTTTTGAAACCTTGCCTACCTTTGAGCTACCTAAAGTGGTCCTCGATGCAGCATTAAAAGCCTGTAAAACGGTGGGTAAAGGTTTGTATGGTGTTGATGTTAAAGAGCATCAAGGTAAAGCATACGTGTTAGAAGTGAATGACAACCCAAGTATCGACCATAAAGTCGAAGATGCCTATTTAGGTGATGAGCTTTATATGATCATTATGGATGAATTTAAACAACGCCTAGAAGCAAGAGGCCGCGGTTAATGAACGCATCTGTTTGTCAAATCCGCTTTGCACAGGCCACGGATTTGATGGCTCTTGTTGCCATTGAAGAGCAAAGCTTTAGCCTAGATAGATTAAGTAGCCGTAGTTTAAAACGCTGGATCAGCGCAACTCACGGTTTACTGATGGTGGCCGAGGTAGATAATCAACTAGTTGGATATGGCTTAGTGTGGTGTCACAAAGGGACACGCCTTGCTCGGTTATATTCACTGGCGGTTTTGCAATCTCAGCAAGGTAAAGGTATTGCTGCGCAGTTACTGCTTGCGCTTGAAAGTGAAACGGCTAAACGGGGCCGTTTATACATGCGCTTAGAAGTTGCGGTAAACAACCAATCAGCAATTCGTTTATATGAAAAACTGGGCTACCAAGTTTTTGGTCATTACAGTGATTACTATGATGACCACAGTGACGCCCATCGAATGCAAAAAAACATTCGTCGTAATATCGAATTTAATGCCGATAAACACACACCTTGGTACCAGCAAACTACCGAATTTACCTGTGGCCCAGCGGCGTTATTAATGGCAATGTCATCCTTGAATGATACCGCAATGAGCCAACACAAAGAGCTGGATATATGGCGTGAAGCCACGACTATCTTCATGACTTCAGGGCATGGCGGTTGTCATCCTCTAGGGTTAGCACTTGCTGCAATGAAACGTGGTTTTAAAGCTGATGTAGTTTTAAATACCCGTGATACCTTGTTTATTGATGGTGTCAGAAGCGAAAAGAAAAAAGCCATTTTGCATACCGTACACAATCAATTTGTAGCCGAAGCAATAGCTGCAAAGCTGCCAGTGAGGTATCAAGAGTTAACTTTGGCCTCCATTGAAGATTGGCTTGCTGAGGGTAAAGCGGTGGTGTTATTGATCAGCACTTATCGATTTGATGGTAAAAAGTCACCGCATTGGGTGTGTGTAACCCATATTGATGAGCATTGCTTGTACGTGCATGACCCGTTTTGTGAGAACGAAAAGCAATTGGCGATTGATTGTCAGCATGTGCCAATAGCTAAAGCCGATTTTACTAAAATGGCGAGTTTTGGTTCATCGCGTCTCAGTACTGCGATGGCCTTTTATTTATAATTTTGATTGTTAGTTTGATTTGGAAGTGCAGTGACACTAAGTAGTTTATTTGATATTGCTCCTTATTCTTGGTCAGCAATAGGTAGCGCCGCATTTTGCGGCGCAATTATTGGTATGGAGCGTCAATTACGCGGCAAACCTGTGGGCATTCGTACTTCAGCGCTCATTGTGTTGGGTACTTATTTGTTTCTATCAACAGCGTTTATGTTACATGGTGAAGATATTGATCATTCACGTGTAGTTGGCCAGATCATTACTGGTATCGGCTTTTTGGGTGCCGGGGTGATGCTTGCAAAAGATGGTGCGGTTGTTGGTGTAACATCCGCTGCAACGATTTGGGTATTAGCATCAATTGGTGTTGTCATTGCCACTGACAACTTACTCGCTGCGATAAAGCTATCAGTGCTAGTGGTGGGGATTTTATATGGCGTAGATGTTCTTGAAGCTAAATTTAAGAGCCTAGGTCGTGGTGTGCATGCCCGTGTAAAACGCTACTCAAAGTTGTATTATCGAAAAGAAAAGTGACATTAGATATCAGATTAGAGTTATTCATGGAGCCTCTTTACGTAATAAACCCAGCTAGATTAGAAGATTTGTTGTTTATAGATAGTCAAATACCAGAGTTTGATGGCCGAAATACCCTCAGTAAATTACAAGCACAGTGTGCAGATGTTGACCACCTAGCTTTAGTTGCTTATATCGATAATGAGCCTGTGGCCTACAAACTGGGTTATGCGTTAGATTCAAACACTTTCTATAGCTGGCTTGGTGCGGTTGCACCAAAATGTAGAGGGCAGGGCATTGCACAGGCTTTATTAAACGCGCAAGAAGCATGGGTTAAAGCCAACAATTACCGAACCATTAAGGTTAAGTCGATGAACCGTTTTCCTGCAATGCTGAGTCTGCTTATCAAAAATGGCTATTCAATTGTAGGTTATGAAGACAGAGGCAGCCTACAAACTAGTAAGATTTTATTTACGAAAGACATTTAAACTTATCAACTTACTTAGGCAAACTAATTAAAAAATGGGCGCCTGCATCACTTTCTTGTACACAAATATCGCCTTGCAGTTGTTGGCTAACTATTTTCTTCGCAATACTCAGGCCTAGCCCTATACCTGATTGATTGCTGCTACCTTTAAAAAAAGGGGTGAAAATTGAGCTTAGTTCATTGCTGCTGATACCGTTGCCGTTATCTTTATAGTGAATTTTTAACACCTCATCAAAATTAAAAATATTAATTTCTATAGCAGGGTCTGCAATATTGTTGAACGCATGCTCCATTGAGTTTTGTAGCAAAATAATGAGTACTTGCTTGAGTAGCTCTATTTCAACTTCAAATTGGCTATGTGGGTTTTGATAATTAATGTCTAATTTAATTGCACGATATTTTATTTGCTCTTTTAAGTGTTCTTGAAGTGATTCTGAAAGCTGAGCTAAGGTAATGACAGTTTTACTAGATTGTGATTTGGTATACAGCAAATCTTGTAAAATTCGTATTTTATGTGCACATGCGGTTAAATTTCTATCTAGCAGTTCATTAGTGTTCTCTAATGTATCTAATGTGTTTTGTAGTGCTTGTTGGCTTAATTGTTTTTTTACTAGTAGGGATTTAGTGTCATTTAAGGCAAGTTTGGTTACATCAACGGTTGTAATACAGTTACCTAAAGGAGTATTAATCTCATGAGCAATGCCTCGAATTAAAGTCGCGAGCTCAGTAAACTGTTGCTGCTCAAACGCTTGTTTTTGCTGATGTAATAATTTTAGTTGCGTCTCGAAGCTTTGTTTAATGGTTTCGAGTAGCTTTATTATTGGCTCATTATATTCATGGGGTTTACTATCAAGGATACAAATAGTACCAAATGGGGTAGTATCTCCAGCACAGATTGGTAAACCCAAATAAGAAATCATATTCAACTTGATATCAGGGTTTTCTTTCCAATCATCATCAATAAGTGCGTTTGGAATATTCAGTAAGTTCTGCGTTTTTACGACATGCTCGCAATAGAGGCCTGAATTTTCTAACTCTTCGCTGTCACCAATTTCATAAGGATTTGCTTGGTTATCGTTTTTTGAAAACACACTAATAATATTGTTTTCTATTTTCATTACTAATGCGACGGGCACTTCAGCAATCAGGGCTAAAACAGCGAGCGTTTTATTCCAACTTTGTACTAACTCATCATAATTTGGCTGATACATTTATCAAATTTACTCAATTACTAATACAACAAGTCAAAGGATAGTAATAATCTTGAATTCAGCAACTTAAATATGATTAATCTGACTTAGCCTGAAATATATTTAGATACTTTAGTTTTAGCCAAATAGTTTTCGTCTAACAACTGTGCGATATTCACTGGGTGTTTGCGAAAGCACTTTCTTAAAAACTCGTGTTAAGTGACCTTGGTCGTTATAACCTACTTCCAGGGCAACTTCTTGAATAGATAAATTTGAAGACGCTAATAACTCTTTTGCAGTTTGTACTCTAAGCTGTTGCCAATACTCAACAGGAGTTTGGCTGGTGGCTTGACGAAATCGGCGCGTAAAGGTGCGGTAGCTTAAACTAAATTGCGCTGCAATTTCTTGCAGGGTTAATTCTGAGGTTAAATTGTTTTTCAGCCAAAATTGAATTTGTGCAATGAGCTCATCTGGGTGTTTATCAACGGCACCTTCAAGGTAGCGCTGATCTTCGTAAGGTTTACGAATTTCATGGGAGAAATTACGCTCAACATGTTGCGCCGCTTCTCGGCCGTAATATTGACTAATAATATGCACAATAACATCGGCAAGGGCATTTAAACTCGCAACGGTGTACATGCGCTCAGATTGTGTAATGAAAAAGTCAGGCTTAAGCTGTACTTTAGGGTAGTCACGTTTAAATTGTTCTGCGTAGTGCCAGTGAGTGGTAGCAGGGTGGCCATCTAGTAATCCCGCTTCGGCAACTAAACAATTACCTGTGCCAACACCAATGATATGGCTGCCTTGCTGCCAAGAATCACCAAGCCAGTTCACCAAACTCTTTTGTTTGCTTACTACTGGACGCGGGTTTCGCCAAATCCCAGGAACGATAATTAAGTCACTTACAGGCGCTGTGACGGTTTCACAATCGGGCATAATTGAAAGCCCAGTACGATTGGGGATCGCTTCTAGACTACTTGCAACTAAATTGATGTTTAAGGGTTTAAATTCGTTTTGCTGACGATGGCTTTTAGCAAAGGCCTCACCAGCTCTGAGCATTTCGATAGGCAGGGTTAAACTGGTTATTAATAAATGAGGATAAACCAAAATACTAATTTCAATGGCTTTTACTTGTTGAAGTTTCGTCACTCAAATTGCTCCGACCAGTTATTTTTGGCCTGTTATGCAGGTTATTTGGCTATTTAAGCATAAAGCGTGTTAATTAATCCATTTAAACTTGGCTTAATTCTCATAACACGTTTTCTCAAGGTTTTTTTATGACAGCATTACCCGTTATTGTCGGTATGGGTGGTATTAATGCCGCTGGCCGCACTTCTTTTCATCAAGGTTATCGTCGTATCGTGTTAGACAGCTTGGACGCTAAAGCCCGTCAGGAGACATTCTTAGGCTTAGCGACATTAATGAACTTAGTCACCCTTACTGAAGGTTTACTAAAAGATGCTGACGGCAATACCATTGCCGAATCAGACATCGAAGCTAAGTTCGGTGAACAAATTTTAGCTGGTACACTTATTCGTAAAATTGAAAAAAATCACTTCGATGTTGATGCAACGCCATGGCAGCAAAAAATGACGTTAACAGCGTCTGATGAACAGCAGATTGTTTTTGAAACGCGCCGCCGTGATTTACCAACTCCAGTACCAAGTGCTTGGCAGGTTGAAGAATTAACTGATAAAAAAGTGAAAGTTACAATTAGTGCTGATCTTGCTATTAAACATGACAGTACGCGCGATAACCCAATTAAAGCGGCCGGTCAATTACCAACAGGTTTTGAACCTTCGGCTATGTATAACAGCCGTTATCAACCAAGAGGCTTGCAAGCGACTATCTTTGCCGCAACTGATGCGATTCGTTCGACAGGTCTGGCGTGGCAGCAGGTAATGAATAGCGTTGAGCCTGATCAAATTGGCACTTACTCAGCTTCTGTGGCTGGTCAAGTTGATGATGAAGGATTTGGTGGACTTATTCGTGCGCGTCAGCAGGGCGACCGTGTGAGTACAAAACAGCTTGCACTTGGCTTAAACACCATGTCGACTGACTTTATCAATGCTTATGTAACAGGCAATGTGGGAACAACCTTTACTACATCAGGTGCTTGTGCAACGTTTTTATATAACCTACGTGCAGCAGTAAACGATATTCAAGCAGGACGTACGCGTGTAGCTATTGTGGCGTCTGTTGAGTGTGCTATTACACCTGAAATCGTTGAAGGTTTTGGCAATATGAGCGCACTTGCTAATGAAGAGGGCCTAAAGCGCCTTGATAATACAGATGTGGTTGATCATCGCCGTACCAGCCGTCCATTTGGTGAAAACTGTGGTTTTACAATTGGTGAAGGCGCACAAGTTGCTATATTAATGGATGATGCATTGGCATTAGAGTTAGGTGCAGATGTGTTAGGCAGTGTTGCAGATGTGTTTGTAAATGCCGATGGCATTAAAAAATCAATTACAGCTCCGGGCCCTGGTAACTACATTACGATGGCCAAATCTGTTGCACTAGCAAGCAGTATTGTTGGCCAAGAAGCAGTACAAAAGCGTAGTTTCATTTTAGCTCACGGCTCAAGTACACCACAAAACCGCGTAACAGAATCACTGATCTATCATAAAGTGGCAGAGACTTTTGCAATTGATAATTGGAAGGTTGCAGCACCTAAAGCGTATGTTGGCCATACTATAGCTCCTGCCAGTGGTGACCAATTAGCTATGGCATTAGGTGTGTTTAGTCACAATATTATGCCGGGTATAACCACAATTGATAAAGTGGCAGATGATGTTTATAGCGAGCATTTAGATATTCGCACTGAACATTATCAATGTGATGCAATGGATATTGCCTTCATTAACTCAAAAGGCTTTGGTGGCAATAACGCTACTGCGACAGTTTTATCACCGGCAATTACATTAAAAATGCTCGCAAGGCGTCACGGTGATGCGGTAATAGCGCAATATCATGACCGTCATACTCAGGTAGTCCAAGCACAAACTGACTATCAGCAACAGGCAGATTTAGGTCAATATGAGCTAATTTATCGTTTTGGTGATGGCTTAATTGATGAAAATGACATTGAGATTAGTGAAGATTCAATGACAATCCCAGGTTTTGATAAAAAAGTTTTATTATCTAAACCAAATCCTTATCAGGATATGTTTTAAGTTCAAGACATGTTTAAGCACATTCTTGACAGCAAGGCGCTTTTAAAGCGCCTTTTTTAGTGCTATAAATGTTCCTATCAAAGGGAATTGGAGCCATTGTCATGATTAAATTCACTAAACTCGCAGCACTTTGTTCACTTATCGCATTACCAACACAAGCTTTAGCACGAGATGTCAACGACTTAGGTGTTGATGTTCAAGCTGCTACCTCTGCCTATATTGTTAAAAATTCAAACAAACGTTACCCAGGTAGTTATAACGGCTCTCGCCTTGAAGGTTGGGCATTAATGTCTTATGTGGTTGATACACATGGTAAGGCAAAAGATATTGAAGTGATCATGGCATCTGATACTCGCGGCAGCGAAGAAAACGCAGAGAAATACTTAACCAACTTAGAGTTTGCACCCGCTACAAAAGAAGGTAAAACCGTAGAAGGGGGTTACCTATTTTCATTTGAAGTAGGTAAGTATTTTAATGGTTACTCAAATGATAAAGCGAGCCGTGGTTTCATTAATGAATACGATGAAATCAATAAAATGCTACAAGCAAAAGAGTTTAATAAAGCTGAGCAAGCATTGGCTGAGTTATACAAAGACCATACTAAAAACACCTCTGAGCAGGCATTGTTTGCTTGGTTGAAAAGCCAATATTATTATCATCAACAACAATGGTTTGGCTTTGATGAGCAGTTGTCTGTAGCCTATTTACTGCGAGCTAAGTTGCCAACGGATATACAATATTTAGTCGCTAAAAGTGCGCTACAATGGTACAGCTTCAAGGGCGATTTTAATCTTGCTTACAATGCTATTTATGCGTTAGATAATATCGAGGGTAAACAGTTTTCAGAAGAAAACAAACTTGCCACCATCAAGCAAATTGATGACCTATTGGCGCGCACACCGCAGATTAATTCACAAATTAATGTTTCAAAAGATAAGCTGTCATATTTATCTTTATCTCGCGGTTCAATCAAAATTGAAGGCGCGAGCGATGTTTCTAAATTACAGATCCGCTGTGCTGATCAAGTCATTGACCTTGAAGCGAGTGAATCAGTTAACTACGTTATTGATGAGCGAAGCAGACGTTGCGGTTTATTAGTTAAATCTGCAAATCCTGCTGAGATTAAAGTGAAACAAACTGGCTATGCCATCGTTAACTCAAAATATGACGCTAGCTAATCGTTTACTTTAAGCGCTTAACATACCTTAGCGTTACGAAATTAATCAACGCCATTAAAAAAGCGATTTCGTAGCGACTAAATGCCACAGCAATGCCGATGAGTCCCATGTTCCAAATACTGGCTGCTGTGGCTGTTCCATACGTTGAATTCTTATTCTTCAAAATGGCACCACCGCCAATAAAACCAATACCCGTGATGATCCCTTCGAGTACTTTTGATTCTGCCTCTGAACTTGTTAAAACAGACATACCCACTAATGCATAACCACAAGATGCAACAGCGACTAATGGAAATGTTCTAAGACCTGCACCATTACTGGTTTTTTCTCGGTCAAATGCCATAGGAAGGGCAAGTAAGTAGGCAATGCCTAGGTGAATTAAATTATCGAGAATTTCATACCAATCAATATTAAAGTCCATGCTTTGTTCCTTGCTATCTAGATTATGATAGCTTTGCAATTTCAATACCCGATCAACAAATTGAATAAAATGATGAAACTAGGGACATGTAGCCGGGTTTTTAAAAGCATGCCTTGCTATAATTTGCGATTTTTACGCAGTGCTATGTCATTTTTTCAGCCTTTTGGCTGTTTGAATTTAAGTCATGCTAACAGTATGCTAAACACGCTGACAAAATAGGCTTCACATTGAAACATTCCATCTCCTCTCTTGAAAAAACCGCGCTTGCACTGTGTATGTTTGGTGCACTGATTGCTGTGATTTTGCCTGATGTTATCACTGAGCAAGTTCAGCCGTTTGTACAAATGATTTTAAAATGGATTGGTAGTAGCTTTTTCTTATTGGTGAATTTTTTATTGTTTGCCATCATTATTTTAGCCATTAGCCCACTCGGTAGCCGTAAAGTAGGTGGCGAACACGCTGTTGTTGAGTATTCAAACTTTGGTTGGTTTGCCATGTTGTTTGCAGCAGGAATGGGATCTGGTTTGGTTTTTTGGGGCGTAGCAGAGCCTGCATTACATTCTCTCGACCCTCCACTTAAACAAAGCTTATACCCAGATAGACTAGCTAGTAGCCTCGCTTTAACCTTGGTTAATTGGGGCGCCCATGCTTGGGCACTTTATGCAGTATTTGCGCTCGTGCTTGGGGGATTAACGCAATACAGTGGTAAATCAGGAGATATTTGTGCCCCTGTTTTAACGGCGCTTGGTAATCAGATAGATAAGTCTGCAAAATTTACTGTGTCGTTTATTGTTAAGTTAATTGCGGTAATCGCTATTTTTTTTGGGGTCGTCGGCACCATAGCTAATTCGACTTTACTGATCAGTAAAGGTGTTGAGATAGAGTTAGGTGTTACTTCAACTTTATTAGTAGGTTCATTAATCGTTTGTTTGTTAGCCGTTATTTATTCGCTGTCGGTTAAATTTGGATTACGTCGCGGTGTACAGTCACTGAGTATATTTAACGTATTCCTAGCATTTAGTCTGCTTGTTTGGTTGCTAATAGTGGTGCCAATTGAGCCTATTATAAAGATTGCATTTGATGGAACTGGCTACTATTTACAGTTGCTTGCAACCGGCACTTGGCAATTTGATAGCCAGTTAAAAACGCCTGACTGGGCCACTCATTGGACATATAATTATTACTTTTGGTGGTTAGCCTGGGGGCCATTTGTTGGTGTGTTCCTAGCCAAAATTAGTCAGGGGCGCAAGGTTTGGCAATTTATTTTGGCGGTTGTGTGTATTCCAACTTTAGTCACTATAATTTGGTTTGCGACCTTTTCGGGGGCAGCAATTGAATGGGATAGACTCAATCAAGCAGGTATTTTAGTCGCAATAAAACAGGATTATAGCCTAGGCTTATTTGTATTTTTTAATCAACTAGACTGGCAAGGAACCGTGTTTATTTGGGCCAGCTTATTATTACTGTTGATATTTGTTGCCACATCCGCTGACTCTGCAATATTAGTCATAAGAGAACTGGTTAGCTCTGAGCAAAATAACCGCGTAACCCTCTATGCATGGTGTTTAGCATTATTCCTATGCAGCTTTGCATTATTAATGTTACAAGATGAGCCGTTAAATCGTAGCGTTGCAATTTTAGGCGCTTTACCTTTCTTATTAATATTCCTATTGCAGTTGGTTGGGTTTTTAAAAGAGTTTATTCGCGATATTTGTGATTAAAACTTATTTGTGCAGAGATAAAATCTCTACACAAATAGGTAGTATTATAGATACTTTTTATGAAACATTAGGTGTTCATCAATAAAGCTGCTGATAAAGAAGTAACTATGATCATAACCCGCGTGCATGTTAATTTCGGCTGGGTAACCTTTTTCGTTCACGACAGCAAATAAGTTCTCCGTTTTGAGTTGCTCAGTTAAGAAGTTATCGGCCTCACCTTGATCAATACGCATGGGTAAATAATCATCAGTGACGGCATTTTTCATTAATTCACAGCTGTCGTATTCAAGCCAACTTGCTTTATCACTACCTAGGTAATTACTGAACGCTTTTTCACCCCAAGGGCAATTAATCGGGTTCACTATCGGGCTAAAAGCACTGGCGCTGACGTATTGTTTAGGGTTTTTAAGTGCAATCATCAATGCGCCGTGACCACCCATAGAATGACCAGCAATGGCTTTTTTGGTCGTCACAGGGAAGTGCGCTTCGATAAGTGCAGGTAACTCAGAAACAACATAGTCGTACATGTTGTAGTGCACATTGTAAGGCGCTTGAGTCGCATTGACATAAAAACCAGCACCTTGACCAAAATCGTAATTGTCATCGTCAGGCACATTTTCACCGCGCGGGCTAGTATCTGGAGCGACAATCGCAATACCTAGTTCAGCCGCTTTTTTAAATGCTCCGGCTTTTTGCATAAAATTTTCATCAGTACAAGTTAAGCCTGACAACCAATACATCACCGGTACTTTATTCGTTTCGCTGGCACCGGGCGGTAAAAAAATCGCAAAGCGCATAGCACAATGCGTGCTGCTCGCTTGGTGGGTATATTGTTTATGCCAGCCACCGCTGACTTTTGTTGAGCTTATGTTTTCTAGCATAACCATATCCTTGAAACAAAAGCGCTAGGTATCAACCTAGCGCCAAATAAAAGATTAATAATGAATAACTGAGCGGATGCTCTTACCTTCGTGCATTAAGTCGAAAGCTTCATTGATATCTTCAAGTTTCATGGTGTGTGTGATGAAATCATTTAAAGCAAACTCACCGTTCATATAACGCTCAACAATTTCAGGTAGTTCTGAGCGACCTTTAACGCCACCAAATGCACTACCGCGCCATACACGACCTGTTACTAGTTGGAATGGACGTGTTGAGATCTCTTGGCCTGCACCTGCAACACCAATGATTACCGATTCACCCCAACCTTTGTGACAACACTCAAGAGCAGAGCGCATTACATTAACATTACCGATACATTCAAATGAGAAATCAACACCGCCGTCAGTCATTTCAACGATAACTTCTTGGATTGGTTTGTCGAAGTCATTTGGATTGACTAAATCAGTTGCACCTAGTTTAGTCGCAAGATCAAACTTACTGGTATTGATATCAACACCAATAATACGGCTTGCGCCCGCCATTTTCGCACCGATAATCGCCGATAAACCGATACCGCCTAGACCAAAAATAGCGACGGTATCGCCTTTTTGAACTTTTGCTGTTTTAGTAACAGCACCCATACCGGTTGTTACACCACAACCAAGTAAACAAATTTCTTCAAGCGGCGCTTCTTTGCTTACCTTAGCAAGTGAAATTTCAGGTAATACAGTGTACTCAGAGAAGGTAGAGCAACCCATGTAGTGATAAATTGGTTGACCATCTTTATAGAAACGCGTTGTTCCGTCAGGCATTAACCCTTTACCTTGCGTTTCACGTACCGCGGAGCATAAGTTTGTTTTGCCCGATTTACACATTTTACACTCGCCACATTCAGCAGTGTAAAGAGGAATAACATGATCACCAACCTCAACATGTGTTACGCCTTCACCGATGGCTTCAACGATACCGCCACCTTCATGGCCAAGGATTGCTGGGAAAATACCTTCAGGGTCTTCACCAGATAAAGTAAATGCATCGGTATGACAAACACCTGTAGCAACAATCTTTACCAGCACTTCGCCTTTTTTAGGCATCATTACATCCACTTCTTCAATTGATAGTGGTTGATTTGGACCCCAAGCGATAGCCGCTTTTGATTTGATAAAATCAGTCATAACGTTCCCTTATAGTTGTTGGAAGTAAGTATTAAACTTAGTCTATTTTATTTGTTTCTCAATGAATGATAATCTTCGTTTTATTAAAACACTTTTACAGTATGGTAATAATGAGTCGTTGGCACGGAATTGATGAGTTTTTAGCGGTAGCAGAAACAGGCAGTTTTACAAAAGCAAGTAAGCTATTGGGTATGTCAGTGGCCCATGTAAGCCGCTATGTGAGCCAATTAGAAGAGCGATTAAACACCCAATTGCTAACCCGAACCACTCGTAAAGTGGTGCTAACGCAAGAGGGGCAGGTATTTGCGCATCAAACAAAACAATTACAGCATGCCATGGATGATGCTACGGCATTACTTGCAGAGCAGCAATTGACACCTAAAGGTAGTATAAAACTAACAGCTCCTGTTATGTACGGTGAAAGTTTTATCATGCCTGCGGTACATTCGTTTATGCAAAAGCACCCAGATATTGAAGTGATCAGCCATTTAAGTAATGAGCAAGTTAATCTATTAGAAGATGGGTATGATCTGGCTATTCGCCTCGGTCATTTAAAAGATTCATCTTTAAAAGCACGGCGCATTAGTCAGCGCAGGCTTGTTATTTGTTGTAGCCCTGAATATATCAATAAATTCGGCCAACCACACAGTGTCAGTGAATTACATCAGCACAATTGCCTTATCGGTAATAACAGTTACTGGCGGGTAAAAGAGCAGGGCCAAGATAAGCACATCAAAGTGGCTGGGCGTTTAGCCTGTAACAGTGGTTGGGCATTGGTTGACGCTGCTATCAAAGGGTTAGGCATCGTGCAATTACCAGATTACTATGTCAATGAACACTTAACCGATGGCAGGTTGACTGCTGTTCTTTCGAATGTTGCACCTGAACCTGAAGGGGTGTGGGGGGTGTATCCACCAAGGCAGTTTATTGCAACCAATGTAAAAGCATTACTTGACCATTTGGTTGCTACTGTTCAAGTATCAGATTTATAATTATTTTTTACAATTTCGCGCATCCCATGCTAGCTAAATCTATGCTAACATGAGCGCATATTTAGCCCTTGGAATACCCATAATTTATTATGTTTCAACCTGTTAGCCTTTTTATAGGGCTGAGATATAGTCGCTCCTCAAAGGGCAATGCCTTTATCTCATTTATTTCATTTTTCTCTATCGCGGGCATTGCTATTGGTTTAATGGCCTTGTTTACAGTTAGTTCAGTAATGAATGGCTTTGAAAATAACCTTAAAACCAACATGCTAGGTTTAATTCCTCATATTGAAGTATCAGCCGAAGATAATTCGAAAGAAACCATGCTGCAGTTAAAGCAGCAACTAGCAAATTCTCAAGATGTTAAACAAGTTAACCTATACCGCCATGGCGAAGCCATTTTACAAACTAACCAAGATTTGCACGGCGTATTGTTACAAGGCCTTTATGATGAAGGAAGCTCCATCTATAACGTAAAAGATAAAATTGTTGCCGGCAATTGGTCACAAGTAATGGACAGCAACTACCATATTGCGATTAGCCGCTACTTGAGTCGAAAGTTGGGTATTTCGCTTGGGGATAAAGTACGGGTGATCATGCCTAATGCCAGTTCATATACTCCCCTTGGTCGAGTACCTAGTCAGCGCTTGTTTACCGTTGCTGCACTTTATGAAACACAGTCAGAAATTGATATGTCATTGGCATTTACCAGTGGCTATTCGTTAGGCAGAGTTTTGAAACTAGCAAAGTCAGCAGCACCTAACTTGAGTGTATCTCTGTATGAACCATTTGCTGTTGAGCAAGTATTACAATCTCAGTTAGCTATTTTAAACGATTACAAAGTGACTGATTGGCGAGCTAGCCAAGGGACACTATTTGCCGCTGTGGCAATGGAAAAGCGTATTATGTCGATGTTACTTGGCTTAATCGTGCTCGTGGCAGTGTTTAATATCGTGTCGGCATTAACCATGATGGTGAGCGAAAAACAAAGTGAAGTCGCTATTTTACAAACACTGGGTTTAACTCCGTTACAAGTGCAGCACGTGTTTATGATCCAAGGCTTATATAATGGCCTTATCGGTACCAGTATTGGTGCGTTACTTGGTGTGCTATTGAGTAGCAACATTAATGAATTATTGAATATGTTAGGCATCAATTTACTAGCGGGCGTGAGTTTACCCGTTAAATTTGATGTGATGAGTTTGAGTTTTATTGCCGCAGGGAGTATTGCGATGAGCTTTTTAGCTACCTTGTATCCTGCCAGAAAAGCTGCAAAAGTGAATCCAGCAGAGGTATTACGTTATGAGTGATTTAGTTATCAATTGTCAGCAGCTAAATAAAGTCTATCAAGATGGCGATAACGAGGTTGCGGTATTAAAAGGGGTTGATTTAGCTCTTAAACAAGGCGAAATGTTAGCCATTGTAGGGAGCTCAGGCTCAGGAAAAAGTACTTTACTGCATATATTGGGTACCTTAGATAACGAAAGCTCAGGCAAGGTTGAAATTAAAGGCCAGCAAGTTTCTAAATTAAACCGTAAACAACAAGCCAGTTTCCGAAATGAAAATTTAGGTTTCATTTATCAATTCCATCATCTATTAATGGAATTTACTGCCATCGAAAATGTTGCAATGCCATTATTAATTAAAGGCTTAAGCGCAAAAGCGGCAACCGAAAAAGCCCGTAACATGCTAGATAAAGTAGGGTTATCTCATCGTAGCGAACATAAACCATCGGCGTTATCAGGTGGTGAGAGGCAGCGGGTTGCAATCGCACGTGCATTAGTTACTGAGCCTGCTTTAGTGCTAGCCGATGAACCTACGGGTAACCTAGATAAACAAAACGCAATTAAGATTTACGATTTAATTAAAGAATTAAATACTAGCTTAAAAACCAGTTTTGTTGTGGTAACCCATGATTTAGAACTTGCAGATAAACTAGGCAAAATTGCCTATTTAGATGATGGTAAGCTTGCTATTAAAGAGTCTCAGCATGTTGCTTAGTGCCTTTATTTCTAAACGATTTCGTGCCCATAGTGGCCAAAAAGACGGACAAAACGGTTTTGTTAGCTTTATCGCTAAAGCATCGACAATCGGCATACTTTTAGGTGTCGCTGTGCTAATTGTTGCTTTGTCAGTGATTAATGGCTTTGAGCAGCAATTAGTACATCGACTTTTATCGGTAGTTCCGCAGGTTGAATATGTTGCCCCTAACAAACCAATCAATAACTGGCAGTCAAAAGTTGCTCTACTACGCTCTCAAGCCGGTGTAACAGGTGCTGCGCCGTTTATTAGTGTCAACGGTATGGCGCAATATAAAAGTGAGTTAAAAGCAGTTGAAGTGCGTGGTGTTAGCCCTGAATTTGAAAACCAAGTGTCGGCGTTAAACCAATTTACAGAAGGGCGCTTAGTTAGTCAGTTACAACAAGAAGATGTACTGTTAGGGCAGCAAATAGTCAACCGATTAGGTCTTAAAATTGGCGACCCAGTTACCTTATTAATCCCACAGATAAACCAGCAAAGTAACACTTTATTGGCGCCAAAACGTGTGAGCTTGAATCTTGCGGGTATTATAAAAATGGGTGGCCCAATTGATGAAACGGCGGCTTTCATTCGCCTTGATAAAGCGCAAAGTGTGTTGAGTTTTGAGCAAAACCAAGTAACCGGTTTACGTCTACAAGTAGCTGATGTGTTCGCAGCCCATCAAACGGCGATGCGTGTGGGGCAAGTTATTCCTGATTATGTCTATGTCTCGAGTTGGTTTAGAACCCAGGGTAGCTTATATCAAGATATTCAAATGGTTCGCACGATTGTGTATATCGTGGTGTTTTTAATAATTGCGGTAGCGAGTTTTAATATTGTTTCGTCTTTAGTGATGGAAGTACGTGAAAAACAGGCAAACATCGCAATTTTAAAAACCATGGGCGCACAAGATAGCACCATTTTAGCAACCTTCGTAATGCAAGGCTTTACACAAGCTTTAATCGGTGTGATCTTAGGCACGATTATCGGTGTGATGCTTGCGTTAAACATCAGTGAACTGTTCACTTGGGCAAGTAATTTATTTGGCGATAACCCGTTACAAGGGGTTTATTTTATTGAGTTTTTACCCAGTAAATTAGTTTGGCAAGATATCGTTATTACGGTGATTGTTACTTTTGTTCTCGCTATTTTGGCAACATTATATCCTGCGTGGCAAGCAACCCGTGTTGATCCTGCAAAAGTTCTTGGTAATTAAGGAGTGTTTATGAATAAGCAAAGGATTATCGATTTCTGGTTTAATGAATTAGGACCAGAAGCTTGGTATCAGCAATCTGATGAAGTTGATGCCTTAATTACACGTGAGTTTTCAGAATGCCTTTTGCAGGTTATCGCAGGCGAGCATGCTGATTGGCGAGTTGATGCTCTAGGTTCTTTAGCTGAAATTATCGTGTTAGATCAGTTTTCGCGCAATATTTATCGTAATACGGTGAAAGCGTTTAGCCAAGACCCACAAGCACTAAGCTTAGCGCAAAGAGCAATTGAACTTGGCTTTGATAAAAAATTACCTAGCTCTCAAGCTGCGTTTATTTACATGCCGTTTATGCACAGTGAATCTAAAATCATTCACCAGCAGGCTGAGCAATTGTTTAAAGGCATGAGTAATTCTGAATTTGAACTAAAGCACAAAGTGATTATTGATAGGTTTGGTCGCTACCCACATCGCAATAGGATTTTAGGTCGCGAATCAACTCCTGAAGAACTGCAATTTTTGACTGAGCCTAACTCTTCTTTCTAGGTTGATTGAATAGTACGCAAGTAAATTTAAATGCTCTTTGATTGCCTGTAAATACTTGCACAGCGCCATTTTAAACCTTAAAGTGTCAGAAATGTTGTAAAAGAGTAACCACCATGGAACAAAAACAAGCAAGACCATTAACACCAGAAGAACAAGCTGAAGCGCAAAAACAAAGTGTTATTTGGCAAAGAGAATGTTTCGAAAATGCACAAAAGCATTTAGCTGAAAAAGGCGTTATTCCGCAAACTGTTGTAGAAAAAGAAAGCCGTTTTATTGCGCCATTAGTAGCTATTTGGAAATTTAAAGCACAAAACGGTAAGAGCTATTGGGTGATCACAGGTCGTTTACCAACCGATCACGCTGAAGCAAGTGCAGCAAACAATGCACGTGAAGTATTACGTTATTTCTCAATGCAGTGGCAAATGAAGGCTGATCAGCTAATGCAATCAGGTGCGGTAGATAAAACCAAAGCTGATTTTGCTAATCTGTTAATCAACCGTGCCCATGGCTTATATGAGTTATTTGAAAAAGAAGAAATGTGGCAAAACGAGCCAGCATAACTAACTCTGCATACCTTCTAAGAAAAAGCTGAATAATGTTATTCAGCTTTTTTGTTTTACATGTACCTTAATGCACCAAAGTGAATGGCCGCGTATCAAATTGCTTAATAGGGCAGAGCATTCGTTGCCTTGGAATACCAGCTTCCATAAACACTAAACCATCAGCCGAAAAACCATTTTGTTTGAATCTATCTACTTCATTCAATATGCAATTAATGCTGACACAATCACAGCCTTGCTTTTCAGCCAAATTAACTAAGTAATTCAATAATGATTTATAAACCGAACGATTACGGTGTTCTGGTAAAACTGCAATACGGCCGATAAGGCCATCATTACATAAACGCCCAGTAGCAACTGGGCGTTTACCTTCATCTGTAACGAGCACGTGATGTGCTATTTTATCTAGATGGTCAAACTCAATGTGTCTTGGGATATGTAGTTCATATACAAATACCCGCTCTCGGATTTGTTGTAAGAGTTCCTTGTCGATACTCCATTCAACTTCATCTATTTGATAGCCCATAAACACACACTCCTAACAAAACCAAATACCCTCATTTAAAAGTGTAGTAAAGGTTTTCAAGAAAATGTGATTATTTTTTGAACTATTTATGTCAGCAGCGGTCACCCATGTCTGATCGGTGAGCTTTGTTATTAATTCAAGGTCAGTTAAATCATGCATGTAATTAACACCATTAATACTTAAAAGTATTTTATCGTCAATTACTTGATAGATAGCGCGGGTACCACCTAAACGCTCAAAAACAACGTCTTCATCATTGAGTAAGTCATTTACGTCATCTAAAGTATATGGCTCTTCTAAAGGCGCTAAATCCATGTCATGCTTTGGCTGACTCATACTGTTACCAAGCCAAGTCTTGAATACTGCGTCATCATTAATTGCAGCAATCATAAGTTGCTTTACTTTTTCTGCTTCAGTTTGGTTAAGCTCACCTTTAGATGAGCGCAACTTAAGCTCTGCATCACCGTATCGTTGATTACCAAGCTCAGTATCGATGAGGTGATCGGCAAATTGTGATAATAAATCGCGTTGGTTTGGCGCTCTAAAACCCACAGAGTAATTAAGTGCATTTTCAACTGCGTAACCTTCATGTGGGCAACCTGGTGGAATATAGAGAATATCTCCCGGCTCTAACACACAGTCGATCACGGCAGGAAATTGCTCAACTTGTAACAGGCTCTTATTTTGTGCAAATTGCTTTAAGTTTGCATCAGGTAAACCAACTCGCCAGTGGCGTTTACCTTCACCTTGAATAATAAACACGTCGTATTGGTCTAAATGCGGGCCCACGCCACCACCCGGGGTAGAGTAGCTGATCATCAAATCATCGATACGCCAGTTGGGAATAAAGCGAAATGGCTCCAATAGTTGCGCTGCATCGCTATGCCAATGGTCAACTGCTTGCACCAGTAATGTTGAGTGCTTTTCAGTTAGCAAGCTAAAGTCTTCAAAAGGACCATGGTATGCTTGCCAATCATCTGAGTGATTGGTCACAATACGTGATTCAATGCTTTCTTCCATGGCAAGACCGGCCAATTCTTCGGGCTCGATCGGATCTGCAAAATCCTTGAAGCCTTGCTTTATAAGTAATGGTTTTTTCTGCCAATACTCAGCAAAAAATTGCTCTTGGGTTAATGAATTGATGGTTAATTGATACATAACATGACCTAAGCGAATTGATATAAAAAAAGCGAAAGGAAGGCCTTTCGCTTTTTTAAGTCTTAATTTGAATTTAAGCTAAGTTGTCGATGAACTCAACAGCACGACCAATGTAATTAGCCGGAGTTAATTTTTTCATTTCTACTTTTGCTTCTTCAGGTAACTCAAGACCATCAATGAAATCAGCCATGATTTCTTGGTTTACGCGCTTACCACGAGTAAGGTCTTTAAGTTTTTCATATGGCTTTTCGATACCATATTTACGCATAACCGTTTGGATTGGCTCTGCTAGTAATTCCCAGTTTTGGTCTAGTTCTGCTAATAAACGCTCTTCGTTTACTTCAAGCTTGCTAACACCTTTTAATGTCGCTTGGTAAGCGATAAGTGTGTAGCCCATACCAACACCTAGGTTACGTAACACTGTTGAGTCAGTTAAGTCACGTTGCCAGCGAGAAACAGGTAGTTTTTGCGCAAGGTGAGTAAAGATAGCGTTAGCAATACCTAAGTTACCTTCAGAGTTTTCGAAATCAATCGGGTTTACTTTGTGAGGCATAGTTGATGAACCAATCTCACCTGCGATTGTTTTTTGTTTAAAGTGGTTTAGTGCAATGTAGCCCCAAACGTCACGGTCAAAATCAAGTAATACAGTGTTGAAACGTGCAACTGCATCGAATAACTCAGCAATGTAATCGTGTGGCTCGATTTGTGTTGTGAACGGGTTGAATGTTAAACCTAGGCTCGTTACGAACTGTTCAGCGTGTTTGTGCCAATCGTAATCTGGGTATGCACTCAGGTGAGCGTTGTAGTTACCTACAGCACCGTTGATTTTACCTAACATTTCTACGCTAGCAATTTGGTCACGTTGACGCTTTAAGCGCATGTAGACGTTTGCAAACTCTTTACCCATTGTCGAAGGGGTAGCTGGTTGACCGTGGGTACGTGTCATCATCGCAACTGACTTGTACTCAACTGCTTTTTCTTTTAATGCATTTAGAAGTTGGTCACAGTATGGAAGTAATACTTTGTCACGCGCTTCGGTAAGCATTAAACCGTGAGACAGGTTATTGATGTCTTCTGAAGTACATGCAAAGTGAATGAATTCGTTAACTGCGTTAAGCTCTGCGTTATCAGCTACTTTTTCTTTAAGTAGGTATTCAACTGCTTTTACGTCATGATTAGTTGTGCGCTCGATCTCTTTAACGCGTGCTGCATCCGCTTCGCTAAAGTTATCAACAATGGCATTAAGTAAAGCATTAGCCTCGTCGCTAAAAGCCGGTACTTCTTTGATTGCGCTAGCTGCAGATAAAGCTTGTAACCAACGAACTTCAACAGTTACACGGTATTTGATTAAACCAAATTCGCTGAAAATGCTGCGTAGTTCCGTGGTCTTGCTGCCATAGCGACCATCTACCGGAGAGATAGCGGTTAACGCTGAAAGCTCCATAATGACTCCTAAATTGTCTAGTTTGAACGATAATTAAATTGATTGTTTAGCAATGGCGAGGATTTTTCTTTTTGCAAAGAAAAAGTGACGGCGTTTACCGCCCATTTGTCGCCATAACACGGCACTACGAATTCCGGCCAATAATAGGGCACGAATTTTGTTTTGCGTGAGCTGCTGTTTTAATAACTCTGGCTTGCCATACACTTGAATACGATGCCCAAGGGGGCTTAGCACCGATGAGTAAATATCAGCAAGCGCTGCTACTACAGTATCATCTGTGATAGCAAAATGGTCGAGGCGACGTTTAACATCATCAATGCGACGACCTAATTCATTTAAACTGTTTTGTTTTGAACTTAATGCACGTTCTAATTGCATTAAACCACCCACATATTTTACGATTTCGACGTCTTTGTCGGCGCCAGCCGAAAGCTGTGCAATCAAAATGCGATAGCCTTCACGTAAATTATGTTTACCCTGGTACACGTCTTCAGGGCTATTTGGTGATGTTTCGACAATACAGTTTAGTAATTTTTCTAATTCGTGATCACTGCCTTGGCCATATTGCGCAACTTTTTGTACTTGTTTAGCAACTTGACACATGGCAGCTAAAGCCATGACTTGGTGCTCTGTCATTATTTGATCACCGAATCAATAATGCCGCCACCTAAACAGACTTCGTCAGCGTAAAATACGGCTGATTGGCCCGGTGTCACTGCCTTTTGTGGCTCATCAAATAGTACGCGTGCCATACCATCTTCACCAACAAGTAAAGTACAGCTGATATCTTCTTGGCGATAGCGGGTTTTAACAGTACAGCGTGTGGTCCCTTTAGGGCCTTCGCGGTCAACCCAGTGAAGCTGGTTTGCATTTAAACCATTGCTGTATAGGCGAGGGTGGTCTTTACCTTGACCAACCACTAATACGTTACGATCAACGTCTTTATCAACTACATACCAAGGTTCACCCGAACCTTCTTTCATACCGCCAATTAATAGACCTTTACGTTGACCAAGTGTGTGGTACATCAAGCCTTCGTGCTCACCCACTTCGTTGCCATCGGTATCTTCAATTTTACCTGGCTGTGCTGGTAAGAATTTTTGTAAGAAGTCTTTAAATTTACGCTCACCAATAAAACAAATACCAGTACTGTCTTTTTTATCGTGCGTAATTAAATCTTGCTCTTCAGCAATGCGGCGTACTTCAGGCTTAGCAATATCGCCAACAGGGAAAAGTGTTTGCGCAATATGCTCATGGCTTAAAGTGTATAAGAAATAGCTTTGATCTTTGTTGTCATCGAGGCCACGACACATTACAAATTTATCACCGCGCTTTTCACGGCGAACATAGTGGCCAGTCGCGATGTAATCAGCCCCAAGTGCTTGTGCTGCAAATTCTAGAAATGCTTTGAATTTAATTTCTTTATTACACATGATGTCTGGGTTTGGCGTACGGCCTGCTTTGTACTCTGCTAAAAAGTACTCAAACACGTTGTCCCAGTATTCGGCTGCAAAATTTACAGTGTGAAGCTCAATACCTAGCTTGTCGCACACAGCTTGTGCGTCTTTTAGGTCTTCAGCTGCAGCGCAATATTCATCATTATCGTCTTCTTCCCAGTTTTTCATGAACAGGCCTTCAACTTGATAGCCTTGTTGCTTTAATAAATACGCTGATACAGAAGAATCAACACCGCCGGACATACCCACGATGACTTTAATGTGACTATTTTCGCTCATAATATTCGCTGTCATTTTTTAACTGCTATGGAAAGGCCGATATTATAGCATGTTTTTAGACGCCCAAACCAGCCAAAATCACAGCGCTTATTGGTAAATCAAACTAAGTGGGTAGGCTTTACCAGCTAAATGATCTTCAATGCATTTTAAAACCAGAGGGCTTCTAAGCGGCAGGCTTTTAATTTGCTCAAGGCTAAACCAATCTGCGCTGAGAATGTCATCATCTTTGGGAGATGGTTTAAACAGCTCTGGGCTATTAAAAGCAAAGCTAAAACGCATATAGTGATTGCCATTCGTGGCGTGTAAATTATAGATACCAACAAGGTGACTAGCATTTAGACTAATCCCTGTTTCTTCAATAAGTTCTCTATGAGCTGCTTCAGCTAAGGTTTCATTGGCTTCCAAATGGCCGGCAGGCTGGTTATAGCAAATCTCACCTGTGTGTTTATCGCGCTCTTTAACAAGTAAAAATTTTTCTTGGTATGTGACGATGGCGGCCACTGTGACATTGGGTTTATGCATCTGGGTTGTTCACTACTTTAAATTGACCACTGTCTAAGCCATCAAGGGTATAGTTACCAATGCTGTAACGAATTAATCGCAAAGTAGGGAAGCCAACATGCGCTGTCATACGGCGAACTTGGCGATTACGCCCCTCAGTGATAGAGATTTCTAACCAGCTGGTTGGAATGTTTTTACGCTCGCGAACGGGCGGAGTACGTGGCCAAATTGACGGCTCGTCAATACGTCTAACTTTGGCAGGCTTGGTCATGCCATCTTTAAGCTCTACACCTCTGTTAAGTGCAAAAATTGCCTCATCAGTCACATCACCTTCTACTTGCACCCAATAAGTTTTAGCTGTTTTTTTATTGGGTTCAGTAAGTGTGTGTTGTAATTTACCGCAGTTGGTAAGTAGCAACAGTCCTTCGCTATCTCTATCTAAACGTCCTGCTGCATACACGTCTTTAATAGTAATAAAGTCGGCAAGCGTTTTGCGGTTTTGATCATCGGTAAATTGGCAAAGCACATCAAATGGTTTGTTAAATAGCACCACTTTGCGCTGCTCAGGGCTAATTACTTTTTTAACTTGGCGTTTTTGAGTCGGCCTTGAATAAGTTCGACCGCTACTGCGACGTGGTTTGCTATTGGCTTTATTAACCATTAAATACACCTAGCCGGTTTAGGTAAACCTGCAATTTTAGTCGCTTGCTTTGCTGGGCCTTTAGGGAATAGCTTATACAAATACATGCTATTACCTTTTTCTTCACCTAGCTTTTGGGCCATTGCTTTGACCAGCATGCGTATTGCCGGGCTGGTGTTGTACTCTACGTAAAAATCACGCACAAAATGCACAACTTCCCAGTGCTGCTCACTTAAGGTAATGTTCTCTTGCTCAGCAATAATAGGTGCAAGCTCTTCACACCAATCGTTTGAATCAAGTAAATACCCTTGTTTGTCTGTTTCTATCTGTTTGTCATTAAATTCAAGCATGGTTTACCAAGTAATCGTGTTTTTTGCGTTTAAAGTCATTTCTACAAACTGCGCGTAGTTTATTGCGATATCGCCTTGATTAAATGAAATATCACGGGCTGCAGCGTCTTCTTCAAGTAAATGAATTGCTGCAGAGAACTGCTTAAACTGCATGTTGTTATAGCAAGCGTCACTAACAAGTAGCACTGTATCTTCTGAAGAAATTAAATTTGCCAACATATTATTGCAGTAGTGCGATAAAGGTTTTGAAAAAATATGCAAGGTACTCATAGTGTCACCACCTGATGTTGCTGGCTAATTAAGTCTCGCTGTTTTTCAAAGTTAGCTACTTTAACATCGATAATCAGACTATCTTCTGAAAGGTTAAAATCTATTAACGACTTTTCACATACATATATGTTTTCAACATCGTATAACTCTAGGGTTTTAATGGTTTTAAAATAGTTTTTTATGCCAAGTTGCTCTGGCTGTTGATTTTTTTTCAAAGCTAAAACAGCCTCACCACTGAGTAGCCAACTAATGTTTTGTTCAATAGCGGCAAAAATTAGTGTGGTGTCGAGTGATTCACGAATATGTTGATCGTCAAATGGGCTATGTTGGCTTATTACTAAAATGTTTTTCATTTAAATTGCACCCATTTATCCGCTTCACTGACAAGCATCGCAAATTCTGCAAGCCCAGCGACGGTAAACACGCCTGTGTTATCGATATCTAAGCCACGCTTTTCAGCAGCAGTGACACATAGCAGTAGAGGGATCTCTTGCTCACTTAACGACTGCCACAAACGATTAATTGGAAGCTCGTCGCTGGCAAGTTCTAAATGGTTACTTGCGTGGTAAACACCAGCTTGATAAAGAAAGATAGCTGCAATTGAGTGACCAGAGTCAAGACAGGCCTGTGCAAATTTAATTAGCCGTTGAGTTGTGTCGTGATCGGTCGGCGCGGTATGAAGAGAAAGTACAAATTGTGCCAAAACGCATCCAATAAAAAAGCCCCTAGAAAGGGGCTATTTTAGCAGAACTATTTAATTAGTCATCACTTGCACCAAGTAGGTGAAGAAGAGACGTAAATAAATTATATACGTTCAGGTATAAAGCAACTGTTGCGCGGATGTAATTAGTCTCGCCGCCATTAATGATACGGCTAGTATCAAATAAGATTAAACCAGACATAATTAGCACAACTGCAGCATTAATAACCATAAAGGTGATTGAGCTGCCGATAAATAAGTTAACTAGGCTTGCAATAATAACCACGATTAAACCCACAGTTAAAAAGCCACCCATAAATGAGAAGTCTTTTTTCGTGGTAAGTGCATAAGCAGACAAACCAAAGAAGATTAACGCAGTAGAGCCTAACGCTTGCATAATAAGCATAGGACCATTTGGCATTGCAGCATAGTAGTTAAGCATTGGACCGAGTCCTGCGCCCATCAAACCTGTGAATACAAACACCCAAGCAACACCTGATGCACTGTCTGCCTTTTTGTGAACAACAAAAAGCACACCAAGTGAAATCAAGCTAAAAACTATCCCCATAAAATAAGGTAGATTCATTGCCATTGAGATACCTGCTGTCACTGCGCTAAATGCCAGTGTCATGGCAAGTAAGAAATAGGTATTTTTTAAAACTTTATTGGTTTCAATAGTCGACATTACTGGTCTTGCAGTATTGTACGATTGATTAAACGCCATTGTCAGAGCTCCTTTAAATGAACTTATACGTTCGTTAGTTCCAATTATTAAACTGAACTAAGCCTATCAAGAGTTATATATTTGGGCAAACTATTGTGGATCAATAGACAAGATAAATAATTGAAAAGTTCAATGTTGCGCACAATCTAAACATTATTGTACTAATGCTGAGCAAATTAATTGTTTTTTAATCACTTAAACAGTTTTTTTGAAAAAAAGCTTCACAAACACGGCTGCCTTATCTATTATGCACGCCGTCGGAGAGATGGCAGAGTGGTCGAATGCACCGGTCTTGAAAACCGGCAGGGGTTTGTAGCCCCTCTAGGGTTCAAATCCCG